>DAOOVZ010000007.1:0-31548 GCA_035370665.1 Candidatus Hydrogenedens sp. | reverse complement strand
TCATTTATACCTATCCTTCGCAGTGTTTTAGATAATATTTTTATGTGTTGTCTGTATATTCGAGATAATGATTGTAAATGTCGGAACAGTATGATTTCTAATTGGCTACGGATTTATAGTCATATTTTCTGAGATTCCATTCCTCTTCTCGAATCCGTTTCTTTAATTGTGCATTGAATTGAGAAATAATATCTTGAAAACTATCTACATCCCCTTCTAATAGAGTTTTCCATAGAGAATGTTTAAAGAATTTCTGTCCTCTGGATATTTGTAGAACCTGCAATATTATGCCCATCAGTTCATTACTTTGAGATGTAATGTTTAATTCCATAATTTTGTTTTCTAGAATTGAGATATCAAATGGTTTCCAATGCAAATAATCTTTGCTTGATTGTTCGCCTGCAAGCCATGGAAAATAATCTGAGGGGTCAATGTCAAAATTAAATGAGGATAAATTTTCCCACCAGGTCGAGTCAGGCCAGAGGGAAGCAGGTGAAACTTTGAGTGTATCGGGTTTAACCCTCTCAATGAATCTTAATGTTTCTGCAAAGGTATGTCTGTCTTCTTCGGAACATGGATAGGTGCATTGAATAGAGGTGTAGAAATTAGCACCAACAAAGGATGAAATAGCAGCCTCAAGTGAACTAATAGTCCGCATACATCCATAATATTTTGATAACAACCGTTGACTTCCGGTCGGAACATACACAGATAAGGCACGACAACCAGATAAATGTAAACTATGCACCCAATCCCCTTGTATGTTTAAGCAATGAAATGCACGAGAATAGGTAATGAAATGTGAAGATTTTAACAAAGCCAATGAAAATGCCTGAACATCTTCGGAACTCGCCATCTCATTATCAATGTGGAAAGTCCATGTGTTGTATCTTTCACGCAGATTTGAAATTTCATCTAATAAACGATTCACACTAGAATTTATATATTGTTTTAGTCTATAAGGTTCAGAATAACCTATTCTGCCATTTCTCACCTGCTCCAATGTAAAGATATTAAATTTAGAACCTTCTAATAAAGCATTATAAGTTTCATAAGTAGGGATTGGAAGTTCATCAATTGTTAATAATTGATTTACAGGACCTATATGAATCTCTCCCCCCTCAAAATATACATAGTTTGGAATAAAATCTCTTGACTTGCCCAGAACAATATGTTCCCAGAGAGGTAGAAGTGCCATTTCATAGTGATTAATTAGAATGCCATTAAATTCAGGTAGATGTGTCATTACATACGGACCCGTGTAATTAAAATAAGGTCCTACACCTAAAATATAAAGTTTTTGGTCTTGCTTATTTTTTCTAATCTCATCAGCCAGTATGCGTGCAATTATTAATTCTTCTCTATTTTCTATCCAGAACAATAAACAAACAGTTTGTGAAGAAATTTTTAGGTTTCTATAAATCCATTTTAGATAATTATCTCTTATCCCTTTTTTATTTTTTTCCATACCAAATAATTTTGTGAACCATGAGCCAATTTTATGTCCACTTGTATTATTAAATTTATTTTTTGTTGTATAATTAGAAAAAAAATGAATTGCCTCAGGAACGCCAAAATCATAAATATTATTATCAATATTATTATCCTGAAGTATTTGAGCCATAACGGCAAGTGTTCGTTTAGGAGTAAAGATTTTAATGTTTCTTGTATCCGCAGGAACATACACAAATGTAAATTGGCTCATTTTTTGTTTTCCTTAATTCATATACTATGTATAGAGTTTATATTGTTTATAACCACAATATATTGTATATGAAGATATATTATCATAGTCAATTGTATATTTCAACATTTTTTTTAAATATTTTTGGAGAAATATTTATGATATATACTAATAGTTGTGTTTTGTTATTAAGTGGAGGACTTGATTCAGTCACACTTTTGCATTATCTTGTCAAGAAGAGAATCTATCAGCAAGTTTATGGATTAACATTTTTATATGGGCAGAAACATTCTAAAGAAGTTGAATGTGCAAAATGGCAGATGAACTTTTTGAACATGCAGAATCATCAAATTATTGATTTAAATGTAATTTCACCACTTTTACAAGCAGGCTCAGCACTTATTAGAGGGGGTAAAGAAATTCCTCGATTAGATGAAATTCCTGTGCATGAGCGTTTGCAAAGTCCTACCTATGTTCCTAATCGCAATATGATTTTTTTATCTATTGCTGCAGCATGGGCAGAGGCAATGGAGATTTCAGAAGTATTTTATTCAGCACATATAGAAGATGAATATGGATATTGGGATTGCACAAAGGAATTTGTGGAGAAAATAAATAATATTTTTTCGTTGAACCGAAAACATAAAATTACAGTAGAAGCACCTTTTTTAAAGTTAGCAAAAAAAAAGATTTTAGAGATAGGACACAAACTTGAAGTGGATTATTCTTATACATGGAGTTGCTATCGAGGTGAAGAGGTAGCGTGTGGAAACTGTCCAACCTGTGTTGAGCGATTAAAGGCTTTCGCAAGTATAGGGCTAATTGACCCCCTCCCTTATCAAAAACACTAATAGGAATTTATCATTCCTAGCTGATAAAAGATTTAAAAAGTATATTTAGGCATGTGAATAGAACAATTTTTCAGAATCCTTTTACCTTAAATTCTCAATAAATTGTGTAATAATTTTTCTTTTCAACTGTAATTGTTTATAAATTACCTGGTATGTGAAAGGTAAAAAACAACAATTAACAGAAGGAAAAAAATTATGAAAAAGAGCATGTTATTTGTCGGTCTGTGTGTAAGTGTGCTTTTATTAGCACAAGGCTGTGAGCGGCTGGCTGATTTACAGATGGGTGTTCAGCCCAAAAACCTAATATTTACCCAAAAAGAGGTAGAGGACGGTGTGTCTGAGCCGTTTTGGGTATGGGACAGAGACATATTTACAGGAGATTTGGCATTTACAGTTGAACCATCAGAAGCATGGGTAGAAGTGAACCCTAATAGCGGAGTTAGTGTGGGTCCATGGGACCGTGACCGCATTGATGTAAAGATTTCTACTTCAGTCCTTGGAGGTTTAGCGAATACAGACTCTATAGAGGCATCAATTAAGGTAGAGTCTGCAAATAACCTGATAAAGGAAGTTAAGGTTAAAGTAGTAAAAGAATATGGTGACTTAAATAATGTTTTTGTGCAGTTCCATGAAACAGTATATGATGGAATTCGAGGGATTATAAGAAACCTTTTTGGTGGAAATTAAACAAGAATAGTTAATTGTGTTATATCACGATAAAATTTAGAAAAAGACGGTGAGTAAAAATACCAAATATGGTAACTCACCGTCTTATTTTTTTACTAATCCAAAAAATATGATGTTTTCAAATCAGTGGGGCAATAAGTAGGCTGAGGTCTTCCAGCCAGATTTGTAATTTTGTATCAGGTAGAGAATTGATAATGCGAGAGTTGTTTATCAGTTGATAAATCCATCCAGCAACGCAGTCAATTTCGTTTGGGGAGTAATGGAAGAGTGCAATTTCAAAATTCAGATACATACTGCGTATGTCAAGGTTTGGAGAACCAGTTACTGCGAGGAAACGGTCAAACACAAGCAGTTTTGAATGAACCATACTCTTCTCATAGAAACAGATATGTGCTCCGCTTTTAATAAGTTGGCGAAGGGCAGAGCCACGAGCAAAGTCAGCAACTCGGTGGTTAGAATATCTGGGCAAAACAATCGAAACCTCTACCCCTGTGCGTGCTTGCAAAGTAAGTGCTTTTAATATAGGCTCATCGGGAACAAAGTAAGGTGTAACAATCCAGATTCGTTCGCGTGACTCCATGCACGCAGTCAGGATAGCGTCGTAAAGGGTATCCTCCGGGACATCAGGTCCACTGGCAACAACCTGAACGAGGCTTGAAAGAGAATGAGAAGTTGTTTCATCTGTGGATGAAAGAAATTCAGGTTCAGGTAAATCCTCTTCGGTAGTAAAATACCAGTCATTGCGGAATACTTGTTCAATGTCATAGATGGCTTCACCTTTAATGAATACGGAATTATCCAGGAATCGAGAGGAGGAAGGTCGAGGTCCCATAAAATGGTCGGATAGGTTCATACCACCTATCATAGCAGTTTTCCCATCAACAATCACTATTTTCCGATGATTCCGGAGATTGGCTGACCATTTACGACGGAAGGGTAACATAGGTAGAAAAAAACCGACCTCGCCTCCTGCTTGAGTCAAAGGGGCAAGATTCTTTTTGGTAATTGTTAAACATCCCAGGCTGTCCAGTAAAAGGCATACGCGAACGCCCTGTCTCGCCTTTTCTGCCAATGCGTTGATAATGCCTAAACCTGTCTCGTCTTTACCAAGAATAAAAGTAGTGCAGTAGATATATTCTCTGGCTTCCTTTATAATGTTGATAAGTTTATTGTAGGCTTCCACTCCGTCAAAGGAAAATTCAACCGAAATTATGCGTCGTGTAGGTGGCATTCCTGAGGATAAAAGAACCTTTTCCACAGGATTTCTGATAGGCTGATTGGGTTTTGTATCTGGTGCAGTATACAAAGGCTCCTTTCGATTTATCCCCCTTGCTATTTTTCTGTTTCCGATAATGAAGTAAAGAGGGACGCCTATGTAAGGTGCAAATATAATTATTAAAACCCATGCAATTGCACCCCCAGGCCAATGGTGTTCCCTGATAACCTTTACCATGAGAAAAATGGCTAATGAGAAACCGATAATTGTAAAAATGTAGTCAACTAAAAATTGGTATAAAATATGTCTCATATCGTAGTTTTGTTAAATCATTAGTTTTATTATTTATTTTCCTTTGGTTTTAATATAACAAATGTTGGTAATCCTAATACTTCAAAATGTTCAAGGACTTTTTGTATTTCGGGAGAATCAGGATTCTCTGCTTGATATTTTATTTTTGTGAATTTTTGGAGTTTTTCTTTTACGGTTTCATCGGATAAGACAGTTTTATTCATAACAAGGCAGTTTTTGCACCAGGTAGCCCAGAAGTCAATAATTACAGGTTGATTTTTTGATTTTGCCTCGGCCAATCCATCTGCTAATGAGGTATGCCAGCCCTCAACAAGTTGTTCTGTTTCAATATTTCCAGCGCTGAATAAAGTGTAAGTAGTGTAGCCATAATATCCAGCCAGACAAAGGAGAAAAACCCCAAAAGCATATTTGACATATTCCATCCATTTGCCGGGTTTAGGTAGGAGGCTCATACCTGCGCCCAATATAGGCCAGGGCAATGCCATACCCACACCCAATAGGAAAGGAAGCAGGAGAGCAGATTTATATCCCTGACTGTATAGGTCTTGTGCCTGTAATATGGTTGATATAACCACTGGTGCGACACAGGCACCTGCTAACAAGGCAGAAACCCCTCCCATAAATAGGGCTACTCCAAAACTCCCTTTGATATTTCTGCGAACACCAATATAAGATTGGAAACGAGAGAAATCAATGATAATGAGGTCAAACATGGCTAACGCAAGAATGATAAATAAGAGAGTAATAAAACCGTTGAACCAGTAGGTAGAATTGATAGTTCCAAAAGTTCTGGAAAAGCCTAATACAACTGCAATACCTAATCCTCCATAGACAAGCGATATGCCAAGTCCGTAGGATAAACCTAATAGAAAACCACGAATGCGTGAACCTGCACGAGCACCGGCTCCAATAATTGCTAAATTTAACGGGATAACAGGAAGGACACAAGGAGTTAAATTTAAGGCAAGTCCACCAATGAGAATAATGAACAGTAGTGATATTATTGCGTGGTTCGTTTTTGACTGCACAGGAGTATTTGTTTGCTCAGCACTTTCAATAAATTGGATAAAATCATTTTTAGAAGCATAACCATCTAAACGCCCTACGATTTGGAAGTCCTTTATTTGTTCTTCCCAGTTCCCTTGCGCTGATGGAGATATAGTTTCTGGTTTCATATATTGTTCTTCTGTCCCTGCAATTTTTTTATTAGGTGCAGAAGTCGTTTGTTCCCATGAAATACTCTTTATTATTTTAAGTGTATCGTCATTTGCAGGGACAGGATTGTTCCCAATGTTTATAGTCGCCTTTATAGGTAGATTTGTTGGTGGTAGGCATTGACGGTCGTTACAAGCCTGATAGCGTAGAGAACCAGTTAACTCAATTGCGTTTTGCACTTTGGCGTCGGGTAGAAGCACGACTTCGATGCCAATGTAAAATTCATTCTCAAATACAGATAAGGGCTCGTCAGAAAAGGAGAGTTTTACTTGTTTAGAAGGTGGATAAACAATTTCTTTAACCTGTATATAAGAACTGTTTTCAATACTTAATTCAGTTGGAATAAGGAATTCATCAAGGGGTTTGTTGCTGTTGATATGCCACTCTGGTTCAAGTTTAAATTGTATTACCAACTTTATAATCGTGTCGGGGACGGCTGTTTCATATTCAGAAAAAACTGTGTAATTGATTTGGGGTCCTTTTGATGAGGCTTGCCATTGGGCGTGAGCAGCAACACATATAAAAAGTAATAAGAGTAGGATTAAATATGATTGGGATAAAATTCTTTTTTTCATAATACTTCCTCTGTATATATTACTATATTCAATAGGTTCTTGTGTAATGTTTTGTAAAATATTACAACGAAATATTAAAATAAGAAGTCCAAAGATTTAACAATTTGTTTATCATTTCTAACGAAAATATAATATAAACTATTTCAATCCAAATAATGTAAAAGGAGAGTTTCAATGAAAAGCCATTTTATTTTTTCAGTTGCAATTACAGCCTCATTTTTGTTTACAAGTTTGGCAAATGCACAAGAGGCAAAGAAGGTATCGTTAGTGGAACGGTTGGGTTTTCCACCAGACACGAAGGTTTTGATTATTAATGGAGATGACTTTGGGATGAATCATTCTACGAACATGGCTACATTCCGTGCATTGCGAGTTGGTGGTATAACTTCGACAACAGTTATGGCGCCGTGTCCATGGTTTATGGAAGCAGTAAATATAGTAAAAGTGAATCCACAAATGACAGTTGGAGTGCATACGACACTAACAAGTGAATGGGGCAAATATAAATGGGGACCTGTATTAGGCTGGAAAACTGTTCCAAGTTTATGCTCGGACATGGGATATTTTTATGAGGATACGCCTTTTGTCTATTTGAATGCGAAACCGGAAGAGGCAGAAAAGGAAGTGCGTGCACAAATAGACAAAGTAATAGCGGCGGGGATTGATGTAACTCACATTGATTCGCACATGGGAGCATTGCAGTATGCACCAGGATACCATGAGATATATATCAAGATTGCCAAAGATTACAATTTGCCCTGTCGTATGGCGGGTCGGGAACTAATGAAGAAATTTGGAGCCGATTATCTTATTGATAAGGCAGATGAACTGGGAGTTTTACACCCAGACGAATTATATATGGATGACCCACCATCAATTGAGGCAACTGAAAGTTGGTGGAAAGAACGACTTGCTCAAATACCTGCGGGAAAAGTGTCTGAAATATATATACATTGTGGTGAACTGACACCAGAGATGAAAGCAACCACAGGTTCAGCAGCAAGAAGAACCGCAGATACAGATTTCTTTTGTAAACCTGAGACAAGAGAATATATCCGTTCATTGGGTATAGAGATGATTAGTTATAAAGAATTGCGATATCTACAACGGGAAGGTAAACCTATGCCTCGTGCAAAATATGGCTGGGCTCAAGAGTGATGTAGGGATATAGGTCATATAGGTCATATAAGTCATATAAGTCATATTTCTTAGTTGGTTAGTTTCCCTAATTGCTGAGTAAATTATCTTTCAGGTGGGTCTGTTAGTTCAGTTGTTGTTTGAATTGCTGAGGCAATTTCAGAAATTATACCTAATCTAACATATATTGGATGAATATGTTTTCTTAGTTCAGGTAGTTTACGGGCAAACATAATAGCACCTAAAAGACAAACTACGCCGCTTATCAATAGTGTATTTGGAACACCAATAGTGTGTGCCAGAGTTCCTGCTAATAAACTACCAAAAGGTGCAGTTCCCACAAAAGCCATTGTGTAAAAACTCATAACCCGAGCACGCTTATCATCATCTGTGAGTGTTTGTAGCATTGTATTACTGGAAGCCATTTGTGTAATCATTCCAAATCCTGCTAATAACATAAGAATTAAGGAAAGTATAAATATGTGCGATAAAGAAAGTGCAATAACACCTAATCCGAAGATAGCAGCAGATAAAGGAATAATTTTCCCTATACCCAGAACGCTTTTTCTGGATGCGAGATAAAGTGCACCTGTTAAAGCACCTACCCCTGATGCCGCCATTAAGAATCCGAATGTATAGGAGTCCCCATGAAGTATATCTTTTGCAAGAACAGGCATAAGCACAGAATAGGGCATGCTAAATAAACTTACTAATGCGAGTAGTAATATCACGGCTCTTATTGGCGGAAAGCCAAAGACATAAAGTAATCCTTCCTTCAAATCTTGCAAGATATGAGTATCTTGAACCTTCTTTTCTTTTGGAGGAACTTTCATCAATAAAAGGGAAGTAATAACAAAAATATAACTTAAACTATTAATGAGAAAACATACGCCTTCGTTTGTGACTGCAATTAAAACTCCTGCAATAGAAGGTCCTAGTAATCTTGCACTATTTACCATTGAAGAATTTAAGGCAATGGCATTAGACAGGTCTTCTCTATTCTCAACCATCTCTATAACAAAAGAATGGCGTGCTGGCATATCAAAGGCATTAACACAACCCAAAAATACGCTTGCCATCATAATGTGCCATACACTAATATCTCCTGTAAAAAAGAGAATTGCTAAGGCTAAAGGATAAAAAATAGACAAAATTTGGGTAGTAATCAGAACATTACGAAGATTTAATCGTTCGCACCATACACCTGCAAAAGGGGCTAATAAAAAAGTGCATATTTGACCAGCAAAACTAACCAGCCCCAAAAGAAATTCTGAACCTGTAATGCGATATACTAACCAGGGCATCGCAATACGCTGTATCCATATTCCAATAACTGAAATACTCTGCCCAAAGAAATAAAGGCGGTAGTTTCTATATCGCAGTGAACGAAATGTAGTTTCCAATTGTTTTGGTATAAAAGAATGTTTTTTATTAGACATTGCAAAAAAATATTTTAGGTTGATGGGTAAAAGTTCTTATTTTATGTTTATTATTTTCAGTGTCAAAAATTCTGTAGGATTAAACTTCATACTTCGTTTTTATAACAATAGTAAATCACAAACCATATAATCCTAATCTGTGTTATATTCCTCGCTATTCCTATGATTGAAATAAATTTGTTATTATCCTATGTGTCGAGTTCGGATAAGAGAGAAATTGCAACACATTTCAGTAAAACAATACTACATATAAGTATAATACCAGTTTGAAAAGGTAAACGGCTGATATACTATTACAAACAGAAGAAAATTAATATCACGCTCTATACAGATTGGAATTTAATGGAGTATTGTTATATAGTCTAACTATTATACCAAAATAAATACCCTTGAATACCCTTGCTACGAATTTATGTTCAGGTAGACTTATTGTTCACTAAAAAAATTCAATTATTCGTTGTCATAGAAACCATAGGACACAGATAACTTTTACCCCAGTGCAGTTAAAACCAACTTTAATGACAATTTGCTGAACGATAGTTTCTTTTATGATGTTTTTTAGTGCTTTTTATGGTAAATTATTTTTATAAATTATAAGGATAAATATATACCCAATTTTCAGATGTCTTTATTCTAAATATTGCTAAATTTAGGTTAATGGATTTCAATGAAATTAGAAATTGAATATAATTCAAGGTTTTGAGAAAATTGATTTGCAATTTTGATTTGCAGATAGTATTATAATTATTGTATAACGAACGGTAAGTATATATATTGCTCGAGTAGTATATATGGTGTCAAAAAGTTAACCCCAGTTATAGGAGTATGAAATCCATGAGGGAAATTCGAAAAGCGGCAGTGTTAGGCTCTGGTGTAATGGGCGCCGCAATTGCCGCCCATTTAGCCAACTGCGGAGTTCCCAGCATAATGCTGGATATTGTAACTCCGAACCTCTCTGATGATGAAAAAAAGAACCCTAAAAAAAGGAATGCGCTGGTTGAGGGAAACAAAGCTAGTCTGCTAAAAGCGAAACCGTCACCTCTTTACAGCAAAAGTTATCTGAATATGATAGAGACAGGTAACTTTGAGGATGATATGCAGAAGATAGCAGATTGCGACTGGATTGTTGAAGTAGTAATGGAGAATCTGGATATTAAGAAGCAGGTTTTCGCACAGGTAGCCAAGTATCGGAAGCCTGGTTGTGTTGTATCTTCTAATACAAGTGGTATACCTATTAAAGCCATGACAGAAGGTATGCCAAAAGAAATGAGACAGCATTTCATGGGCACACATTTTTTCAATCCACCTCGATATATGAGGCTACTGGAGTTTATTCCTGGACCTGATACACTTCCTGATGTAATTAAAGCAATGTCTTTGTTCGGAGAGAATATTCTGGGCAAAGGTATTGTATATGCGAAGGATACTCCAAACTTTATTGCAAATCGTATTTTGACTTTTACGCTGTCCTGGATTTTGCACGAGATGACAAAAGAGGGCTTGACAATAGAAGAAGTTGATGCTTTAACAGGACCAGCAATTGGTCATGCCAGTTCTGCAACTTTCAGAACGGCAGACCTGGTGGGTCTGGACACTTTTGTTAAGGTAGTGAGAAATGTTTATGACGGTTGCCCAAACGATGAGTGCAGGGATTACTTTAAGTTGCCTGAGTGGGTAGATAAGATGGTGGAGAAGAAAATGTGGGGCAATAAAACGGGTTGCGGCTTCTATAAGAAGTCTGACCGGAGAGATGAAAAAGGTAAGCCTATTTTTCAAGTGATTGACCCGGCAACCGTAGATTATCGTGACCCTATCAAAGCAAAATTTGAATGCACAGGTGCAGTTCGTAATATAGAAGACCTCGTAGAAAAATTGAAGATTATGCACTTTAGTGAGGATAAGGGCTCTAAGTTCGTATTCAAGATGTTTGCCAATGTTGCAGTATACGCAGGTAACCGTATCCCTGAGATTTCTGATGATATCGTGAACATTGATAATGCAGTAAAATGGGGATTTGCATGGGAAACAGGTATTTTTGAGACCTGGGATATATTAGGTTTTGAAGATGTATGTAAGCGAATGGAGGAGGAAGGGATTAAACTTCCACCGATTGCAAAGGAGTTAAAGAAAGCAGGTGGAAAGTCATTTTATAAGACGGAAGACGGTGTAGATTATTTCTTTGACCTTACCTCAAAATCATACAAACCTGTTCCAAAGAATCCGAAGGAGATTCGACTTTCTGTAGTAAAGAAGCAACCTAATAAAGAAATTGATAGCAATGAGAACGCAAGTTTAATAGATGTTGGTGATGGAATCGTTTGCTGTGAGTTCCATTGCAAAATGAACGCTGTGGATGCAGATATTGTAGCCATGCTAAGTAAAGGAGTTGACCTACTCGAAGAAGGTAAGTATGAAGGAATGATTGTTGCAAATCAAGGGCCACATTTTAGTGCAGGTGCCAATTTGTTCTTAATTCTGGGTCAAATTATGCAGCAGGATTGGAAGGCACTTGAACTTATGGTGCGTGGCTTACAGTCTGCGAATATGCGTATGAAATATTGCTCACGACCCATAGTTGCAGCACCACATCATTATACCTTTGGTGGCGGTGTTGAGATTTGTTTGCATGCGGCAAAATGTGTTGTAGCCGGTGAGACCTACGCAGGATTGGTAGAAGCCGGTGTAGGTGTCATTCCCGCTGGTGGTGGGACGAAAGAACTAACAGTGAGAGCCTTAGAATATGTGCCAGAAAATGTAAGTGCTGACCCATTCCCTTATGTTCGCAGAGTATTTGAAAATATTGCGATGGCTAAAGTTAGCACAAGCGGTGTAGAGTTTATTGAGTTGGGTTATTTAAAACCAACTGATATTGTAGAACCGAATTTTGAATTACAGGTGGGTAGAGCCAAGAATGTTTGTCTGGGCATGATACAAGAAGGTTATAGGACACCTCGTCCGCCAAGATTGTGGGCGTTAGGAGAAACACCGAGGGCAGCATTTGAAGCCGCCGTTTGGGCAATGAAAGAAGCAGGTTTTGCTTCGGAACACGATATGCTTATTGCTACAAAATTAGCCTATATCATTACTGGCGGTGACCGCATTGAAGGCACACCTATAACAGAACAAGACCTACTTGATTTAGAGTGTGAAGCCTTTTGCAGCCTTTGTGGAACTGAAAAGACACAACAAAGAATTCAAAACATGTTAGCAACTGGCAAACCATTGCGCAATTAACCTTAAAGTTTAAGGAGGATTAAATATATGGAAAATGCTTATATCGTAGCAGCATGCAGAACCGCTATTGGGAAATCAAAAAAGGGAAGTGCTATTGCACATGTTCGTCCTGATGATTTGTTAGCGGCTGTGCTGAATGAAGTCGTAAAACGCTCGGGTATACCTGCGGAAAGTTTTCAAGATTGTATTGTGGGTTGTGCGTTCCCTGAGGCTGAAGCGGGAATGAATGTAGGTCGCATTGGAGTATTAATAGCAGGGCTTCCTGACCTAATTCCAGGAGAAACAGTAAATCGTTTTTGTTCATCTGGTCTGGATACAATGTCTATACTTTCCACAAAGATAGAGTGCAATATGCTTGATGTCGGTATAGCAGGTGGAGTGGAAAGCATGAGTGTAATACCTATGGGTGGTAATAAAACCTGTCCCAACCCGAGATTGGTTCGTAATAATCCAAGAGCATATACTTCTATGGGACAGTGTGCGGATAATGTAGCAAACGATTTTGGTATTACCAGAGAAGAATGTGACCAATGGGCATTGAGAAGTAATCAATTAGCAAGCAAAGCAATTAAAGAAGGAAAATTTAAGGAGGAGATTGTGCCTCTTGAGGTGAAAGGGGCAAATGGAAAGACTTACATTTTTGATACAGATGAAGGACCTCGTCCGGATACAACTCTTGAAGGTTTAGCCAAACTAAAGTTAGCGTTTCAAGGTCCGAAGGGTAAGGGCGTAACGACCGCAGGAAATTCAAGCCAGACAAGTTGCGGTGCCGCAGCCTCAGTTATAGTAAGTAAAAGAACCGTTAATGAGTTTGGTTTGAAACCATTAGCAAAGTTACGGGGATATGCTGTTGGCGCTGGGGACCCCGGCTATTTAGGACCTGCACAAGTTCCTGCGATACATGAGGCATGCAGACAAGCAGGGATTAATCTTGGCGATATCGGATTGATTGAATGTAACGAAGCCTTTGCTTCACAAACACTGTATGTAATAAAAAATCTTGGGTTAAATCCAGACATCATAAATGTAAACGGTGGTGCTATCGCTCTGGGACATCCATTAGGTTGCACAGGCACAAAATTGGCATGCACACTCATTTATGAAATGCGTAGGCGCGGCGTGAAGTGGGGACTTGAAACCATGTGTATCGGTGGCGGTATGGGTGCTGCCGGAGTTTTTGAACTTTGTGAATAGAAACTGACAGATAATCAATATGCTCCTTGATTGCCATCAACCCTTGTCCTGCCTCGTCAGGGCAAGGGTTGATTTTTTATTGTCTATTAGAAAGAATTGTAAAGTCTCTTAATCATTATCTTTTGTGGAACGGAGACTTCCTATGCTCAGTGCGAGAAAACTCAGGACAACGCCTGCAAGGCTTGTTATTCTACCTGCATTCCATCCCGGCGTTGTATAAGTGAATATTACTTGATGGCTTCCATCAGGGACGGAAACACTTCGAAATATCCCATTTGTTCGAAAGATTTCTACTGGCTCTCCATCAAGAGTGGCTTTCCATCCTTCACTAAAAGTGTCTAAAAGCACTAATAATCCTTTTTTAGGTGCTTTTACAAGTATGGCTATTTTCTCTGCTGTTTCTTCCTGTATGCTGGCTACTGCCTGTGAATTGGAATCGTCTTTCTGTTCGGTTGGGGGCGTCGATTCTATGGGCAAAGAGTCTACTCCCAATAAAGTTGCTGTTGTTGAATCTTTTTTTAAAACACATTCTGCAAGAGGTGAGAAATTTGATTGCATAAGGATATTTTTGACCTCTTCATCTGAAGGGGCAATCTGGCAGTTGGGGACCCAAAAACATCTTGGAATGGATTGTGTATTTTCAAAAATATCCACGAAGGGAATATGTTCCATTTTTCGCCAGTGTTTTAAGGCTTCAGTATCTATACTTTCAACTCCAATAATAGTCGGGATAAATGCCCATTGGACACCGCTTAATGTAATAAATGGATTGGTCAGCAGTTCTGCTCTCTCTTTTCCACCATTTAAAACAGATTGAAACCAGGATTGAGAATATCGGTCTTTAAGTATCTCTGCCCCATTAACTAATTGCCAGTGGTAATACATGCCTATATTTTCTGACCAGAGGACAGTATTTGGATTGGAAATTATTAGACCTCTGCCTGTACCCGTTTGATAACGAAGTTGCTTGACAAATTCTGAATATGAATCATACTTCTCAATTGCAGAGATATAACTATCCGGCAGGTAGGGACGGAATAAGTAATACAGTTCTATAAAACTTAGAAGCGATATGATAATGCAAATAATAACATTGATTTTTCTCACTCGAATAAGTGTTGCCGGGATTAAGAATATCAATAGAAGAATAGATACTCCTTTTATCCATGGATTGCCTATCAAAATTATAATGACTGAGATTAGAAATACAAATATACCAGAGACCCATACATACGGAGACCTCAAATTGCGTCCTTTCAAAAGCAGGCGATAAAAACCTATTCCGGACAAAGTTGAAAACGACACAGCAAAAAGAATAAGCATACCTTGTTGTAGAATATGTGCCAGGCTAAGGTCAACAAAGAACAGCAAGAAAAATGATAGTAAGATTAAACTATGAAAAACGACTACGGACCGAAGTTCGCGGTCAAAAAATGCAGGCGGAATAAATATAAGTCCTATTAAACCAGGATAAAGTATAGGTAGTTCAGATGTTTCTGTAAATATTATAGGGAGAACAAATTGGTATATAGAATTTAAAAATGTTTCAGGGAAAACTGCGGACAATGGGAAACTTTGGATTGATTTGTAATCTACACCTGCCTGTAGAAACCACATTACAAGTGGGAACCATGAAAAGGCACTTATCATCAAACCCAATAGCAAAATACCTAGAACTTTCCAGATTGTAGATATAGGACTCCTTTCCATAGTCAACATAGGAAAAGTCCGAAAGAAAAATGGGAACAGTATTAGAACAAATATACCTGTAATAATACATTCAATACTTCCGGAAAGCACTAGAGCCGTCCATAGGAACGAGAGAACAAAGAAACTTCGCACTGTATAATTTTCGACAAAATAACTGATACCGCTTAATAGAAATAATAGCCAGACAGAGCCACTTAAATAGGGTAGAGACATTTGAGCACATATCACAGGACCGGAAAATAGAAGGGAAACTAGTCCGGGAAGTAAAGCGGGATATGGTATTTCCAGTATTCGTCCCCATAATAAAAAGCCAATCCCTATCAAAGAGAGACATAGAAAAATATACCATTGATAAGCATAAGCAAAATCTGTCCGCCAGAATATAAGATGCAGGGGTTGGAATAAGGATGTGCGTATATCGGTCAGATAAGGTTGTCCACAAAGTTGATACGGATTCCAATGGGGTATTTCTCCCTTTTCTATCTGCCCAAAACCATATTTCCAAATTGGACCCCAAACCGTATATTGTTGTTGTGCCCATGTCTCACTTTTAGTTGTTTGAATTACATTGGATAGAAGCGTAGGGTCCCAATAAATTCGTATTATCAGGAGTAAGAATAAACCGCCAAGCATTGTTCCCCAAAAAGGGAAACGACGAAATTCTGAAACTTTGTGAATAGTATTCGACATAGCCGTCAATTCTGTATTATAAATATATTTTAATATTTAGCAAATAGGATTTCACTTTTAAGCATATTATCGTGATAATATTGTAGAAAAAACAAAAAGGGAAATACGATATTTAATGTCTATCAACGAGATTCATGTTAGTATAATTTTAGTAGGTGAAAATCTATCAGTGAGTATATCACCATGGTTTTTACATTTAGAGAATCAAGATTATCCCCTGTCTAAAGTTGAATGGATTATTATTGAAATATCTCCGTCAGAGAAAACTAAGAACATTATTTCTTCATTGGCAAAAGGTTCACCGCTTATTGTTCGTTATCTCGAAGATAGCAACAACACATTACTTCATGCCTGGAATTTGGGTTTTCATGAAGCACGAGGGAAATGGATTCTTTGTAGTAGTCCAAATGTCTTGCCTATAAGTAATTGGATACAACGACATGTGCAACTACAAATTGCATATAATGGTAATGCCTGTGTTAGTGGAGTCTTGCGGTCTCATCCACGAATTTCCAAGAAAAGTATTACACCCTGGTTATTGCCCGAAGACAATCCCCCTTTTGTTAAAGAAGCAAATAATATTACGCCTTTCCATTTTTCATTGTCTAATATGAGTGTGCCTCGTGAAGCCGTAATCAGTACAGGTGGCCTAAACAAATCATTTTCTTTCCCCGAGTTCGCAGAGGTAGAGTTGGTAAAAAGATTATCTAATATAGGGTATCCACTTTGTATAGATGAACAAGCTATCTGTTGGTTCTGGAAAGGTAGTTCTTATGTAGACGCATGTAAGTATCATTATTGCCGTGGCTATTCTATGGGTTGCTTCCTTCGCCTTTTTCCGGATAACTACCAGATGGTTATAGATTACAAACTCCATTTTTCCATTTATAATCGTATACTTAATTCAATTATAATTCCATATTATCATCGGATTTGTTTGAAACTTCCTGAAGATTCAAAAACATTTTCTACTATATATCGGCGTGTGTTCCGATATTGGCGATATCGCGGTTTTTCAGACGCGATAGCAAGACGAGAACCACAAATTGATATAATACCTTCATGATTTAATTATTTATCAGGTCGAGTTAACATGTTTATTATACATACCGCAAATCTATTTTTAGATAAACCATTCTCCTCTTTCTCAAATCCTAACTATGGTAGAGAACGGCGGGAAAAGCAACTAGAAGTTTTGTCAGATATTATCAATAAGGTTTTGGAATACAAAGCAGATGCACTATTGATAGCAGGTAACCTGTTGGACAGCGAATATGCAACAGATGAAACACTACATATATTGTATGAGAAATTTAAATCAATTCAGCCTATTCCTATCATCATTTCACCTGGCACTGCTGACCCAATTCATACCTACTCGCCATATTATTTAGAAGATTTCCCTGAGAATGTTTTTATCGCAAATCAATCAAATTGGGTAAAATGGGAATCTACTGAAATCCCATTAGTAGTTTATACCTCGGCTATCTGCAATGAGACAAATAATCCTGCTGTGCCTTTTCCTGACCTGCCAGAAAAAAATGATGGGAGAAATCACATTATATTGGCGCATCAATTTCCCTTCATTGAAGAATGCCAGCAAAATAAGGAATTTGCCAGACTTCAAGCAACAGTTTCGTATGTGGCTTTGGGTAAAGGACAGGAGTATATGGAACTATATCGTTCACCACAATATACAGCCTGTTATTGTGGATTTCCCGAACCAATATGCTTTGACAACAAACCTCCTTTTGGTGTTCTGGGTATCCATTTCCAGCAGCATGATAATAAATGGGAAGTTTCAAAAATCGAGCATTTGATAACACAAAAAACCTATTACTCGCATATAGAACTCAACATTTCCAATATTTTAGATAGAGATGAACTCACACAGATACTATCCAATGAAATAGGTAAGATACAGAAACCTCGTATAGTGCATATCCAATTCATTGGAACTGTATCTGCTAATGTCTTAAAAACTATACCTTCTGCTGTGCAAATAGTCGAAAAAGAATGTGAATCGTTTACCTGGAATATCGAGGCAGATTTTGAGGAATACATGGATATTAAAGATGAGCAGCAGTTTACCATACTGTCAGAATTTTTCAAACAGATACAACAGGAACTTAAATATGCTCCAAATCATACTATCTACAAGATTATAAACCGTGCTCGACATCTTACCGCAGAATCAGCATTGGAAATAAAGTTAATGATACCTACTATCGAAACAAATGAGGTCCCGTTCCAGTGGAATTCATAAAAGGACATATCTACGGCTACGGAAAACTGCAAGATATTCCCCTTGAATTTCACAGGGGATTCCAGATTATTTTTGGACTGAATGAAAGTGGGAAAACAACTCTATTCAACTTTTTGCTGGATATACTGTTTGGACAAAAGACATCTCACAAAAGTAATGCACCCTTTACAGAGAATTTTTATAAATATACTCCGTGGAATACCCAGGATTACAGAGGAAATTTGACTTACCGTCTGGATAAAGGAAAGGTAATCCATCTTTATCGTGTATTTGGGCAAAAACCATCATTGGAGATATATGAAGGATTAGACCCCAAAGAGATTACAGATACTTTTCAGATATACCCTAATCAAGAAATTGCTTTTATACAAAATCATTTGGGAATAAATCGAGAAATCTTTATAGGGGTAGCCACTATCTCAGCCAAAATTCTGGAAAGTTTAGGTTCACCTGCTGATAAAGAAAAAATCAGGGAACATCTACTCCGTTTGGCAGATGTTGGGACTCTCACCCAGTCAATACAGAATATCCTTGACAGTCTTGAAAGATATCAGAAGGATATTGGAACAGAGCAAGATTATAAACATCCAAAAAACATTATATTTAAACAATTAGAAATATTAGAAAATGAATATGAACAAGCAAAGATTATCGTTGAGAATATTAAAGAAAGAAAATTACAACTAAAACAAAATCTGGAACAATTACACATCCTACAAGTTGAATTTCAACAACTTCAAGCAAAACTACAATACACCCGGCAATATGCTATGTGGAGAAGGAAAAATGATGCTAGAGCACTTAAGGATAAATTAGATAAACTTACACCTAATTTCTTTTCCTATTCTGCTTACAGAGATTTCCCTGTGGAATATAATTCGCGTGTCCTCCAATTGGAAATGACAATTCGTAATGGAGAATACCAAAAACAGAAAATTCAAAATGAGATAGAACAAATTACACAGGAAAAAAATAATATTGAGATGCAACTTTATAATCAAACCTTTGTGCTGATTGACGATATTGCAGACTGTCAAAAAAAATTTGAACAGTTCATGAGGTATCTTGATAGCAACAACAGCGTGCTGAGTGAACTCTACGGCAAACAAAAAGAACTAAAAAAACAAATCCAGGGAGTAGAACAAATCATCGCCGAGCTCCCAGAACCCATTCGAAAAAGAGACGATTTTTACCAAGAAATCAATTCCTTTATTAACTTATACCAGAACTCATTAGAAGAAACACAAAAAAACGAATCAAAACTGAATAAACTTAAAGAAAAGCAAGATGTAATCGAGGAAGAACTTAAACCATTAAAAGAATTATTTAAAGATATAACAAACATGCCAGAATTGATTGATGACTACTGGCGATACAAAAATAGACCTGAAGAAGAACAACGAGAATTGGAAGAACAGGTTCAGGATTTAGAAGTAATTCAAGAACATATTCTATCTCGTCGTCCTGCCGATATAATTTTAGGGGCTATTTGTTTATTTATTGATTTGTTACTATTCTGTCTATTTATAAAAACACAAAAGATGGAATCACTAATATTTGCTGCTGTGGTCTCTTTTGCTTTGCTGTATTTTGTGAACTCTTACTGGAAAGGGAAAAGGGATTTAAAAGAGATAGCCAATTCCCATAAACAACTCCAGGAAAAAATTCAAAGAATTGTGTCTTATGAATATGTTGAGAAGCATCCAATTACAATATTACTTCAAAAGGCTCAACTTGAACATCCACGCGAATTGCAAGGGCTATATGACAATTATTTAAACCTAGTCAAAGTGTTAGAAGATTTGATGAACCAAATAGAAAGTGCTAAAGAACTATTTATAATTAATCAAACACGAACTCAGCATCTTTTAGACGAGCTCCAAAAACTTTTTAAGGAAGCATCTGTCCCATTAGAATCAGAAGAGCAAATGGAACAGAATCGGCGAAAGGTATTTAATTTACAGGAGAAGTCCAATGAATACCACCGAATACTCTGGGAATTGAAAAATAAATTACAACAACAGACTAAAGACATAATCCGTAAAGAAGAATATGGCAAAAGTATTCAAACTAAAATAAAAGAAACAATATTAGATAATATAGGCGAAAAACTGATTCAAACAGGTGTGCTTCGTCCTAATGAACCTCTCTCTTATGAGACTTTTCGGGCATACTATCAGGCAGAAGCACGCTATCGCGAACTTAAAACAAAGGTATCTGAACTATGCAAAAGACGACTGGAATTAAATCAACAACTTATTAATTGGAATGAGGAAATTTCTGAGGCACAACAGCAACTCCAAGAGATATTAACCTCAGTCAAAGTCAATGACCTAACAGAATGGAAAACCCAATGTGCTAAGGCAGAAGAGGCACAAAAATTCTTCTCCCATCTTGAACAAACAAAGACACAACTACAATTGCTTCTCGGTGATGATACCTTAGATGAGTTAGAACAAAACACTCAGGATTTCGTTCCCACCCTTCCCCCAGAGGACGAATCTACACTTCAACAAATAATAGAACAAACAACCGAAGAGATTGAGCAACATACCCAACTCATTCAAACTCTTCAAAATGAATTGGCGGAATTAAACCGGAAAACAAGACCTTTGAACGAGATTAAGGAGGAGAAAGATTGCTTAAAAGCAAAATGGAAAATACTGCAAAATGAAATGGAAAGTATATTGTTCGCCATTTCATTACTACAGCAGGTATCATCTGACCACTACCAGAAACTTGCCCAGTTCTTGAAAGATGAGATAAGCCGTTTGTTTTCCAAACTGACTGATGGTAAATATTCAGAGGTTCTTGTAGAGAACGACCTTACCTTGAAATTAAACATTTCAGAGACAGGCAATCTGATTCCTCTCCACGAACCCTCATTAAGACAGGGAACACTAGAACAATTATACTTTGCTATGCGTATTGCCTTTATAAAAATCATAAGTAAATTTGGAGAAACCCTCCCCATGCTTTTAGACGACCCCTTCTCAAACTATGACTATCCACGATTGGTTCAAACCTTAAACACACTTAAATCGCTCAGTGAAAATTGCCAGATTATTCTGTTTACTTGCAGAAACGATATTCTTGAACTAGCAACCAATCTTGATATTCCAGTAACCAAAATTGATGACTCAAAACCACAATAAATAATCAATATACACCCTTACCCGCTAAGAGATTGGAAGTTGTTTAATTTTTTAGATAATAAAATTTTTATAAATGATGACTGACCTGTATCATAACTTTTTTTGCAGGTTCAGTTTTTCTGTCCTTCCTGGTTTTTGTGAATAATCATTTTGAATAGCAGTTTTCAGTTCGTCTACTGAGAATTTATCCACAGAAAGCAGGTAATTGTATAGCAGTGTTGCCAGCGTGGACAATGATAATTCGTGTGTTTTCCCAGTATTTTCCCAGATATAGTCGCTAAACTTTGCAAAGGCATCAAAGGGCGTCGTATCGGATTTCCACAAGAATTTGAGTGATTGTGGAAAGTTCCCCTGATTATAGTAAAGTTCAAGATAGCGTGCCATCCTTTTTAATTTTTGCAATTCTGCAAAACAAAGCGTATTGGTTTGGAGTATTTCATACGGAGGAAATGGTGCAAAGACAAGTTTATATTCCTCTATGTGCCGCGAAATTCGAGCACCACGCAATCGTTTGAGAATGCCTAACTGAATTTCCTGTGGTGCTACTTCAATTAGGCGGTTAAAGCCTTCACGAAAACTATCCCAGGTCTCTGCTGGCATACCTGCAACAAGGTCAACATGTATTATTGCTCTTGTCTCTTCTTTCAGAAATTTTAATACTTCAAATGTCTTTGTCAAGTTTTGTCTGCGTGAAATTAACGCTTGTGTCTCTGGGTTTACAGTCTGCAAACCTATTTCTAAATGCAAAACACCATCAGGAAATTTCTTAAATTCTTGCAATATTTCCTCACCCAATCTATCTGGCACAATCTCAAAATGAATCCGCATATCCGTAGCCACATGCTGCAAAAAGAAGTGGATAATCTCAAGAGCATGTTCTTCTTTAATATTAAAAGTTCTATCCACAAAGGTAAAATTCTTTGTCCCACGCTGGATTAGTTTTTCCATTTCTTTCAAAAATTGCTGTCGCTCAAAAAAATGGACACTAGGCTGAACTGCAGAAAGGCAAAATTCACAGTGAAACGGACAACCACGAGAACTCTCCACATAAATAATCCGATGTTTTATATCTTCATCTGTGTATTCATTATAAGGTAAAATCAATGAATTCAAATCATGTATACTCCCTTCCCATACTTTTTGTTGAGGTAAAGTTCCACTCATAATTGAATCTACTAATTTTGGAAAGACCTGTTCGCCATCACCTCGCACTAAATAATCCGCAGCATAGAAAATAGGCATATCTTCATATTCATAACTCACCTCAGAACCACCAATAATTATTATCGTTTGTGGCGAAACTGCCTTGATTATTTGCACTACTTCTGTAATTTCATTAACATTCCAGATATACACGCTCAGTCCAACAATTTGCGGTTTTTCCTGAAGAACACTTTCAGCAATCAATAAAGGGGCTTGCTTCAAATGAAATTCTTTAATGCAGGTATATTCTTTCCATTTACCAAGATTTGCATATAAATACCGCAAGCCAAAGGCTGTATGTGAATATCGAGCCGTAATAGTAGAAAGAACTATCGGAATCATGATGCACCTCTCTTTTAACTGTATAATGTAGAATATTGTAATATGATTAAAATGATAGAAGGAAACCGATAGACCATGATGAATGCCGCCAATTTCATTTTCAGTCATAATATAGGCACTATTTATGGGTATATCTCTGCAATAGGGCTTAAAAGATTTACTTTGTATGTTCCTGGTTCTCCAAAGCCATACCTACTCCACGAAACACCAAATCTGATGTTAGGTAGACTGCTTAACATACTGTTAGATAGGTATTTTTCAGGTATCCCAGAACAATTTGAACAAGTTCCTCTGGACTTAACAAATAGCACAAATTTTCAGCAACGAGTATGGACAGCCTTGAGAAAAGTCCACTGGGGGACAACTTGCAGTTATGCAGAGTTGGCAAAATTAGCCAAATTCTCGCGAAAGCATGCCCGTGCCGTTGGACAGGCACTACATAAAAATCCTATTCCTATTATTATTCCATGCCATCGAGTTTTAGGTTCTAACCATTCTCTGGGAGGTTTCTCCGCAGGTCTGGATTGGAAAAGGAAATTATTGCAAATTGAGCAAATTAAACTTACAAAATAGGCAAGGCTATAACTCGTGTGTATAAAGTTTCACCCACAGATATTTAAAAATATGACCCTATAGAAACCTCTGAATAATTAATTCAGTTAATACAAAATAATAGTAGAAACTCTATAATTATTTTTCTGAGTTTAAGAGATAAACCACACTAAAAATAGTATGTTCAAAACAATTAAGCAGTTTGAAAATACAATTAAACACTTATTCATCGTTCCTAAAAAGGTATATTCAAAACAATTGCATTTTGTAGGGGCGTATCGCCATACGCCCCTACATTTCCAGGACTTTTAGATAGACACAAAAAACTACCAATTGTAGATAGGTCGCAAGTTTAAAGAACACAGACAAGAATGTCTATGCTACAGGTAAGAATATAAATATAGATTTAGATAGGTTATAAGTTTTAAAGACACAGACAGGGATGCTTATGCTACAGGAATGTTTGTGCCGCATTAAAAATATAAAAACTAATGTAGGGGTTTGATTTATCAAACACTTAAATTATCACTATGTAATAACCTGAATTTTTGTGCACGATAAATCGTGCCCCTCTAATAACACGAAAATATAAAGTTGTGATAAGTATTTTAGAAAGTAATAAGTGAAAAGGGTAACCTATAATAATACAAAAATATAAAATTTAGGTTAGATATAAAGTCTCATATTTTCCCTTAATGTAATTTGTCGCTGAGAGGAATAAAAAATATAAAATGAATAGATATTTATACTACATGAAAGATAGATATTGTATTGTTTATCTTAATGTATAATGCCTTTTCTCAGATATTTTAGTAAACAACGGTTATAGACTATATTTGGTAAAAAGGCTCAAATTGACTTTTTGTAGTAACGCCAGTAGTGATTATAATTCACTTTTTGTGGTAAATTATTGTAATGAATTAAAACATATTTTCTTATGTTTTAAATTATTTTTTTGATTAGAGGAGTTTAAGATAATGAGCAAGTGTAGAATTGTTTGGCAGAAATCAAAGAAATATACTGAGATTCTTTATCACAAGGTAGATGGTATAGCAAAGATTACGATAAATCGTCCAGAACGACGGAATGCTTTTACACCGGTGACTCTGGACGAGATTAGTGATGCTCTGGCGGATGCAAGGTTTGATTCGCAGATTGGTGTGATTATAATTACAGGTGCCGGAGATAAGGCGTTTTGTTCAGGAGGTGACCAGAAGTGTCGTGGAGAGGCTGGCTATATTGACCCTCGCACCGGCTATCAACGGTTGAATGTTTTAGATTTATATCGGCAGATACGAACTTGTCCAAAGCCTGTGATAGCGATGGTTGCGGGCTATGCAATTGGCGGAGGTAATATTATTGCGATGGTATGTGATTTAACGATAGCGGCCGATAATGCCATTTTTGGGCAGACAGGTCCCAAAGTCGGTTCTTTTGATGCGGGATATGGTTCAGCACATTTAGCACGAATTGTGGGACAGAAGAAAGCAAGGGAAATATGGTTCTTATGTAAGCAGTATAATGCTCAGGAAGCCTTGCAAATGGGGTTGGTGAATACGGTTGTTCCTCTAAACGAATTAGAGGATACAACTGTGGAATGGTGCCGTCAAATTTTGAAGATGTCACCAATTGCACTGCGATGTATCAAAGCCGCAATGAATGCAGATGAAGACGGACAGGCAGGACTTACTGAACTTGCTGGAAATGCAACAATGCTTTTTTATATGACGGAAGAAGGACAGGAAGGACGAAACGCATTTCTGGAAAAACGGCCTCCTGATTTTTCAAAGTTTCCTCGTAAACCATAGAATTGAATTGCAAAACAAAAAAATAGGCAGATTTTTATGGTAGTAGAAAAACCATCATTGATTAAAATTTTGGTGCTTACCGCAAGACCGAAAACATTAGGGGCAAGTATAGCGCCAGTAATAATGGGAACGGCTCTTGCAATTCGGGATGGAACTTTTCACCCTTTATCTGCTTTATGTGCGCTGTTAGGTGGTGTTCTCCTACAAATATTAGCGAACTATGCAAATGATTATTTTGATTTTGTTAAAGGTGCAGACCGCGAGAATCGTTTGGGTCCGACAAGGGCAACCAGTGCCGGTTGGCTGACTGTAAATCAGATGAGATTGGCTTTGCTGGCATTGGTTCTGCTTTCACTTATCCCCGGCGGATATCTGGTCTACAGAGGCGGAATATCCATTCTATTAATCGGTGTGTTCTCAATTATTTTTGCCTTTGCTTATACCGTCGGTCCTTTGCCTCTTGCGTATTTAGGATTGGGCGATTTTTTTGTCCTTGTTTTTTTTGGTTTTGTCGCAGTGATAGGAACTCATTATGTCCAATCTTTGCAATTTTCAGTTTTGGATTTGGCAGTTGGGCTTGCTGCTGGATGTCTGGCGGTTGCAATTCTAACAGTAAATAATTATAGGGATATAGAAAGTGATAAAGAAGCAGGGAAGAAGACGCTCGCGGTTAGGTTCGGCGGAAAATTTGCTCAGATGGAATATGTATGTATGCTCGTTGTGAGTATCATTGTCGTACCTGTTCTATTGGCGCTTTTTGTTGATGGACAGATAAAAATTCTGGTTGTAACAATTCTGATTGTTCCTGCTTTCGGTTTGATTTCTACAATTTTTCAACAAAAGGGAAACGCATTAAATTTACTACTTGCAAGGACATCAAGATTCTTGCTGATTTACAGTTTATTATTTTCAATTATGTGGGTTATTTAGTGGGCAAACAATTTTCTATTTGTAAATTAAGTGTTTATTCATATTGTATTCCTTTCAGGATACCTGTGCTTATTCGTGGGGTTCGGTTTTCACAAAAAGGAGGATTACTCATCAAAATTGAAAATTCGGAGGGGTATATTTCTTGGGGAGAAGTTTCGCCCCTTCCTCCAACCCGAGAAAAGATAATTGCCTGCATTCATGAAATTGAAAATAAGCATACGGACTGTCTGGGTGAGAAAGACATATCTGAATTTACAAATTTATTTGATTTCCCTGAGATAAAGTTCGCTTTTGCGTGTGCGTTGAATTTTTTAGAAAGAGGTAAATCAAAAAAGCAAAGTTGTCCTAAAATTAATATAAATGCGCTTCTTACAGGTGATATAAATAATATTCTGAAACATGCAAAAGAGAAAAAGGATTCTGGTTATTCGGTATTAAAAATAAAAATGGGTGAATTTTCTTTATCGGTGGGAAAAGATTTATTACAAAGGGTCAGAGATATTGTTGGTAGAGATATTGAGGTTGTTCTGGATTTGAATCGGCAATGGACATTTAAGGATGTGATGAGATTTGTAGAACAGATTTCAGATTTGAAGATAGTGTATATTGAAGACCCTGTTGGAAATGTAGACGACTTAACTTCTTATTTACAATTTTCTCCTATGAAGGCAGGAATTGACGAGTATTTTGAAATTGGGAAATCATTATGGGAGAAGGTATGGGAGATAAGTCAAACATATAAGGAGAAAGTTGTGCTGATAATTAAGCCATCTGCTATCTTTGGCACAGAAGCATGGGATAGACTTGCTAAAAATTCTGAAAATGTAAGGATATTTACCGCTGCATGGGAGGCAGGTGTAGGTTTGCGTGGAGTTATGGACATGGTTCGTAGATATGGAGATATTACACAACATATAGGACTGGATACCTATTCTTATTTAGAAAGCGACATAGCGTATCCAGAATTGCCGATTCCTGCACCTCATATTTCGTTGAACATTATAGATGAACCTTTTATCGTGCATGAGGAACGAATAAACAAGATTGCTTCCTGGTCAGTATAATTTTTTCTATATTATAACGACGCTCTTTTAGACTGCGACCTTTCGGAGGGGATAGGTTCTGTCTTTTTTACAAATACCTGTTCCATAGAAGGAAATCGTTCTAACGGATATTTTGATTGACTGTATAATTGGATTAGGTGTATGGTGAGTAGTAATCGTGCAATCCTTAATTGGCGGGAACTCTGATAATAAATTCTAAAACCTTGATGGCATGCTTGCTGAATCTTATTTCGGAAAGTCATTGGAATATTGTTGTTCCATTGTCCCCATGACCATAAATCGTCTATGCTCTCTGGAGATGGCAGGTCTGCCATTTCTGATTCTTCTAACATCTCATAACATTTAATTAGACGGTCGAACCAGAAAACGATGGCTCGGTATCCTTCTTCAGAGATGTCCACTCTAATTTGAGCCTGGTCAATGGTCTCTTTTGTTTGTGCATGTAAATAGGTTTCGCGGTCAGGATTCGGCTCAGGAACCATACGAACACGCATCCGTTCAAGAGCATCCCCATAATTAAAACTTTCTAGAAGGACGGCAGTATCAAATTTTTTCGGAGAAAGCAGGGGATATTCATATAAAAGTTCGGACACAATTTCATCTTGTGATAAAATACGGTCAATTTCAGAGTCAATCTGAAAAACATCAATTCGCCAATCGAACCACATGTCGTGGAATAATGCAATAAGCCCTTCACCAATTTCCTGAGAAGCAGGTTGAGTAATGACAAGGTCAATGAGGTCTAAAAAACGCTCTTCTAAAAATTCATGAGTTTTCCAGAATATACGATTGGAAAAAACATGATGCAAGATAATAAATCGGTCTAAGATTATATTTGCTTTTTCTTCTGAAAGATTAGCATGATGTGAAAAATTTTTTACCCAGTTGGCGTTCCATTCTCGTAATTCACAAGCCATAACACTTTTGGGTTTATGTGGTATTTCATCAAGGGAACCATTGCTTATAGATGATTCGAGAAATATAGGTGCCATTTCCACTTGAAATTGTGCAGGGTAATCAGCCCACATAATTAAGGTCTGGTCAGGCATGGAATAAAGATGAAACTTGCAAAAATCTGTAATTAAGACAAAAGGTGAATAATCCATAGAAAATTCATCAAGCAACAAACGAGATAAAGGACAGAAATCGAGACTTTTATTTTTTATCTCCGATGGCAGTGTAAGAAGATGTTCAGGCACAATAGCAATGTAAAATCCTTTCCCGTTGGATGTCGTTAACATAAAAGGAAGGGTATTAGTATTTTTAATGACATCTGTTTCAGGCATGGGAATAAATGTTTTCCAGCCCAATCTATGGAAAAAGTCTTCTATATACCTATACCGCTCAACCCCTTGTGTCGCCTGAGCCCATTTCCACCAGGATTCTGGGATTTGCAAGGACATCCGGTTGTGCATAACACTCATAGAACATTTTCTCCTTTTGGTATATTCAACTTTGTGGTTTCAATTATTCTCCATAAGAAATCTTCCCTATTTCCCAGGAGGTCAACTGACTCTTGTAGCCATCTGATTAATTCAATATCCTTTTGTTCCATCTTTTCGGTAAATGTGTTTGTATTCATAAGGGATATGTGGATACCCTCAATAGTTTCCGGAAATGTTTCACCATTAGAAATTATGATAGTGACTTCATTTTTATTAGGATTGAGAAAAGCAAGGCGAGCCGATTTGTCAGTGTTGATTGTTGCACGAAGACGGTCAATTGGAGAACAGACTTTTAAAATAAGAGACAATAAAATGGGGACAAGCGGGTAATTTTGGTCTATTTGATACCAGGTGCGATTGCCTTCCTTCCAGGAATAAATCAAACCAATTTGAGAAAATCGTTCCAGTTCCCTCTGCACAGCCCGAAGTGGCAATTTCGTTGCACTTGCTACCTGTCTTTGATAAAACATTCTCCCCATATTTGTGAAAAGGACGAGAAGGACTTTTGTCCTTGCTTCCGACCCGAGTAGTGTTTCAAGTGTAGTTAAATCAATCTGATTTGCTCTTTCTTCACTAATTAATGTTTGCATTTGATTCAATATTTGTCATTTAATTAAGCATTATTTAAACTGATTAATTAATCTATTGCGTGTAATATAACATAATAATATATAAATGTCAAGTTATTTTTCATTGATTAATTAATTATTTTAGTTAGTAATATGATAATTTGATATGGACAACTAATAAATGTAGTGATATACTCCACACTTTGATTTTTACAAGGTGATTATGATTTTACTATACTTAATTTTATAGATTCATAAATTATTATTATAAATTATACAAACTACTATCCTATATTAGGGGAAATAAGACATATAGGTTAGATATGACTTGTATAATTATAGTAAGGTATAAATGTTTATCTGGTTCAGTGTAATTGGATTTTGTAATTAGCTAATTGATTGTGTTTAATTGACAGCAGATTTTTTGCTTATACTTTTCTATCAACCTTTTTGAAGATTGGATTATTTTCTTTCGTCAATAGTTCTATTGAGAATTTACTCAAATCAGATAATACAAGGTCTGCAAGTGAAATATCTTGTTTGGGACGGTTATCTCTTGCTAAAGCCACACAAATCATTCCTGCTGCCTTTGCTGCTTTAACCCCGACAGTAGAATCTTCAAATACAATGCAGTTTTCTGGCTTTACATAAAGTAGTTCAGCTGCTTTCAAAAATCCTGCGGGATGAGGTTTGCCAGGATAGTAATCTTCTTTCCCAAGATATAATGCGACATGTTTCTCTATGCCTAACCGTTGAATAGCATCTTCAACATCCCTTCGATATGAACCTGAAACTATCGCACATTTATAGTTCTGTGATAAATCCTTTAATATTTTGATTGAACCTGAAATAACTAATGGCATTGTTTCTGCATGCTTATTGAAATAGGGATAGACTTTCTCAATAAAATGTGGCATTTCATTTTTTAATTCAGGGTAGTTTTTCTCTAATTCGTCGTAGATATATTCCCATGGGTTTCCGTAGACCAAATCCACGGCAGACTCATAACTCATTTGAATCCCCATATCTAACAGATATTCATGAACAGCATAAACCCAGATAATCTCTGAGTCCATCAGTGTTCCATCTAAATCAAAAATAAATGCTTTGATATTCATTAACTTAATCCTTCTTAAATTTTATGAGAGGGTTATTCTAGTATATTTCATACGGGTCTACATCAATTCGTAATGTCAATTTATTGCTTGTCTTTTTTGTCTGGAAATGGTCGTTAATATCTCTAGCGAATCTGTTGATTGTTTTTGTGGCTTTTCCTAATAATGCGAATTGCCAGCGATATTTGCCCTGAACTCGTCGTATTACACCGGGGGCAGGACCCAGCACTCTACATTCGCTCATGTTTCGACTCAAACGATTTCGTGCAAAATTAACAAGCATGTATGCCATATCCCGAGCCTCCTTCTCATCTTCGGATTCTACGCCGAATTGAATCATACGATTATAGGGTGGATAGCCCACTGACCTGCGGTTTCTCAATTCATGTTCTACGAACATCTGGTAATCATGATTCTGAACAGTTTTAATTACATAATGGTTTGGCATAAGGGTTTGAATCACGACCTCACCTGGCACTTCTCTTCGCCCTGAACGACCTGCTACTTGCATTAATAGTTGGAACACGAATTCAGAGGAACGGAAATTTGGCAGGGTCAAGCCTATATCTGCATTTAGAACACCTACTAATGTAACATTGGGATAATCATGTCCTTTGGCTATCATTTGAGTCCCGATAAGGATGTCTATTTTCTGCTCACCAAATTTTTTTAGAATGGAATATCCGCTACTTTTTGAGGTGGTGACATCTGTATCCATTCTTGAAATAGAGGCTTCAGAGAAATATCGGATTAATAGGTCTTCTATCTTTTGTGTGCCAACTCCTAATAATATCAACGGGATAGTTCCACATTCTTCACATTGGATAGGTCTTTGCTGTTTGAAATTGCAATAATGGCAACGAACCGTTCCGTCGTTCCTGTGGTAGTTCAGGCTCGTATGGCAATTGGGACATGACACAATCCAGCCACAAGAGGGACATAACATTACAGGGGCAAAACCACGACGGTTGATAAGCAACATCACTTGCTCATGTCGTTCCAGTCGCTCCTGAATTTTTTCCTTTAACATATTAGAGAGAATAACATCTGCGGATGACTTATCTGTTTCCGATTTTAGGTTAACCACTTGAATTGAAGGAAGTGAGCCTGAAGCTACTCTCTGTGTCTATTTTAGTAATTGATACTTTGATTTCA
>DAOOVZ010000006.1:0-34462 GCA_035370665.1 Candidatus Hydrogenedens sp. | reverse complement strand
AAGGTTTTGCAAAAGAGTTTGTGATAGACTAATGCAAAGATTAATTTTTCTATGGAGGTAAATATGGAGACTTCACCCTCTTTTTTCAAGATTGTTCTCTGGGAATTACAAAAGATTGCGAACCAACATGACCTTAGATATTTAGTCCCTTCTTTGACCATATTAATTATTATTGCCCTGGTTTTGTTCAATCGGAAATGGGTCGTTGCTAATATTGGGGCAACTGTGTGTGGACTTATACGAGGTGTGCTAATTGCCGCTCTGAGTATTTGTGCCTTTCTTGCAGTAGGGAATTATGTTGACAGTTTTGGACAATGGCGATACGGCACTTTTTTCAATGCTTATGAATTTTACCATTACTATATGGGCTCCAAATATGCAAAAGAGATTGGTTATACCCGTTTGTATGCCGCAAGCCTAATCGCTGATGACGAGACAGGTAGAAAATATTCTAATCCACAAAATACAATTCGAAATCTCTCTAATGGTATGTATATATCAGTAGACGAAGTTCTAAAAAATAAGGACCAATATAAAAATCGGTTTTCACCTGAACGATGGCAGGAATGGCTGAAAGACATACAATTTTTTAAGCGAGAACTAACTGCAAGCCGCTGGAACAATGTTCTGCGAGATAAAGGATACAATGGCTCGCCAATATGGTCAATGATAGTAGGTGGTTTTTTAAGCAATCCTTTTTCAACTGAAAATCGAAATCACATGTTGTTTTTAGCCTCGTTAGATTTGATTCTTATTGGCATTGCTACACTGGCAGTTTTATATGCGTTTGGACCTCGACCCGCAATGTTTATGCTCATATTAATTGGCACACACTATATGATGCGATTTTCACACATGAAAGGGGCATTCCTGCGAACAGATTTTGCTATGTGTTTAGTCCTCGCTGCATGTATGATAAAACTGAATCGCTATAAATGGGCAGGTTTTTTCACTGCCTATTCCGTCATAGCACGCGTCTTTCCCGCAGTGTTTTTGTTCGGTCCCGGTGCAAAACTTTTCTGGGATTCATGCAAGATGCTACGGATAGGCTATGACGAACTGAAAATTCGATTTTTCGACAGAAAACAAAGGTTATGGATAATATTAGGATTTCTGATAGTAAATTTATTAATCTCAATCATAATAAGCCTTGTTTTGAGAAAAGTTTCAGCAAGTTTATTTAAGGGATTTGCTATTACCTGGCCTTTCCCTATCTTTATCCATCTGATATTGTTTGTGCCTTTAATACTCTTTGGATTGCTGTTGCTCTGGGCAGGTTTGTGGGGCTATTTCACAGGGCGAATGGAAAAGGGTTGGGTGAATTATTTTATTTCATTCACGGCTACTATTATTATCCTATTTGTCGCTTCCTTCGGATATTATGGAGGTATGTATCAATGGCAAGACTATACAGATAAGATAGGCAGGCACAATCGCGACATATCTCCGTGGCGCGTTGGCTATAAATACCTATTCATTGCCCAATATCCAAAGAATCTGAACCTTAAAGAATCAGCAAAGGATATAACTAAAATTATTGGGAATACATTATTAGGTAGACCAATTACAGAAGCAACCCTCTCTACTGCTACTCAGCCTTCGACTACAAAGCCTGCATCACCAAAATCTGTTTCACCGTCCACCTCAACGAAAGCATTAACTTTCAGTGAGGCTATGAGAAAAGTTATCTCACCATGGAAAACCTATACACGGAGCATTATTTATAAAGAGCAAGCAGGTCGTTGGTGGGCTACAATGGGAATTATGTTAATCCTGTGTCTAATTGCCGCACGAAAACTATCTGCTTATGAAAGTTTTATTTTCGGCTTTGTGCCATGCTTCTTCCTCGCTTCACCCACTTATTACTATTACATTATGTTAGCAGTTCCATTGTTGTTCTTCTCGACAAAGTCAGATTGTATCCCTCGTGCTATTGCCCTTATCTGGCTATATATCTCTGTAATGGCAGGATATTTTTTCTATACTATGTGGGAACAAGAATTTGCAACCTATTACTGGTTGGGCTGCATGATTTTTGTAATGTGTATCTATATGTGGCTTATTGGCATGGCGAACAGTATTCCATGGGAATATATGTCCCCTTTGTGGAAAAAAACTGAATCCTTTGTGTCAGAAAAAATCAAAAGAAAGACTAAAACACAAGAGCAACAAGAAATTACGAAGGTCAATTCGACTATTTGATAGAAATAAGTAATTACAAAATGAAGATTTGTATACTTTAATTTTAACATCTTTCTCATTAGTGGATTAAAATAGATAATCACCTTATTTTAAAATGTTGTTTTTTGGATTAAAAAGTGTGTGAAATAGACTCTCCTTATATTTATATTTTCTATTTTTCTGTTGTAATATTTATAATTTCTCAATTCTTATCCCCTTTTTTATGTCGTATTAATATCTAATTTCTTGTTTAATGTAATCATTCTGTGTAGGTTGTAAGCAATTGCTGAAAATATGAATTGAAACCTGTTCCGAGCCAGGTCGTAATATCTACATCGTCTGTATTGTAATACCTCTTTGAGAAACGAAAATGCCTATTCCACTCTGCTCCGAACTCTTGAAAATCACTTGTTCCGCTTAATCTGCTTCGGACTCAATGGCGTATCCCGATAGCCCTTGTCCAATATCGCACAATGTATACCCTTACGACGCAACTCACGCTTCCGCTTCTTGCTCGAATACTCCTTGTTTCCATGCACCACCTCCTCCGTATTAAGGAGCAACTTTTCAAACTCCTCTGTATCATGAACATTTGCAGGCGTAAATGATACACTATGTATCACATTCGTATTCGCATCCACCCCTATATGACCTTTGTATCCATAGGTCACCTTCTCTCCTCGCTTTGCAAAACCCGCATCTCTGTCCCTACCACTACTCGGCTTCGCCTGCGCTTCCTTCAAAGTCGCATCCACTATTGTCCCTTTATCTACTATAAATCCATGTAAACTCAATTGCTCACCAAACTTTTCAAATAACAACTCATCTAATCCCAATTCCGCAAATAACTTCCTATACCTACATATCGTAGTCTCATCAGGTATAGAATCTCCACTGGTTAAACCCAAAAATATCTGAAAACTCCTACGGTCAGCTATCTCCTCTTCTAATCTCGGGTCAGATAGTCCATATAACATCTGCAATATCATGCACTTCACTATTACTATCAAATCATGAGGCTTACGACCCGCTGCCGATAAATGCTCCTTCATTTGTGATAATTTAACTATTAGAGGAGATACTAATTCTGTCCAATCTATTAATCTATTTATCTCCATTAGTGCCTGTTTGCTCTGTGTCCGTATATGCTTTTTGAAATTTGCATTTGCTCCATTAGTAAACAAATCTGCATTGTCTATCTTATTACTGCGTATTATCATTTTATCCCCGTTCAATTAGATTTACTTATAATATTTTAACAAAAATTATCTATATATATTTATACAACAACTACCCTATTTTGTTTCATTTCCCTATATCTTTATTGTAATCAATAAAATAATTTTTCAGAAGCCTCAAGATATTTATTCAGTAATTATAAATTATGATAAAACACAAAAAATATTTTTCAGATGTCTCAACTCTATATTACATTCCAACTAATGGTCGTTTAGCACCTTTTCTAATCTCTTTCTCGTCTTGCCACTCAATAATTCCTGTTTCAACATTCATCAATTTCAGTGTAAACTTATAATAAAGGTCTTTCTCGCGTCCTGCGGTTTTCTCGATAGAGGAAAAGTTTCCATAGAGCATATATTCTGCTCCAATTTGGTGTCCAATTTTAGCGGCTGTTGAATCATCTACCAATCCACTTTCTTGATACTTCAACTCATCCAAAAGTTCGTTTGCTCTGGAACGGTCAACAAAACGAAACTTACCAGACTGAAGTAATTTCGTAGAAATGGTGTCTGTAATTGATTCGGTATCAATATGTTCACGCGTCTTATTCTTAATATAGCCAACACAAATAACAGGTCTCCTGTCGGTAGTAGCCTGCACTATTGGAGGGAAAGTAAGCATACTATCCACCATAGACTGGGCTATCTGTTGCAAGTCGGAAGAACCAAAATCAATAGTTGTGGTTTCAACGGCTGTAGGGTCTCCATAAGAGACTTTTGCAGTAGAACCAGTTGAAGCACAACCTACAACACTGAATACTACAATAATTGAAAAAACTGAAATAATAAACTTTTGGAACTGCTTCATAAGGACCTCCTTTTACTTGTTAAAGTTATTATTTATTAATAGAAATTTTTATTTTAAATGAACGCACAGCTGAATTTGGTGCTACACCCTGGATTGTTTTTTCCTCACCAGGTTGAAACATTATAGGAATCCATGGAACTGTATTTGCTCTAACCTCAAAATCACTCTTATCAAACCACATGAATTTGTAAACAATATTTACAGGTTTCTTTGCATTACTTACCATTGTGATAGATACTTGAAGAATATCATCTACAAAACGAGTCTTGACATTATATATTTTCAATAATTTTTTGGTCTTTGGACTGTCGTATACTATAAAAGTATCATATTGGTCAGGATTATCAGGAGAAACACTTCCACCTGCCTCTGCTTTCGTTTTATGGTCAGCATACGCATTGTCTACACATAAGGCTAAACAAGTAAAAATTAGCAGGATAGAAAATGTTATTAGAAAATTCCATTTACAATTCATAACTTTAACTCCTATAATTAAATCTGAAATACTTTATGATACACAGTGCTTTTGATTCGAGTAACTCTGACTATAGTAATACTCCCTGGCTTTATTTCAAGATTTATATCAAGCGGAGAACTAAAATTGGGAGAGGATAAACTTATCGTTTGTTGTCCGGGTGATATGTATGAGCGGAAACACTGTACATAGCAAGGGAGGCTATATAAAGCCCTCAAATCTGCTTTGGAAAGTTCTTTATCTGCTATTGTGGCTACAATAGAGCCTAATATGCCCGCTCTTTTTCCTATCTGATTTTGAACAACTCCCATCGCACCGGTTCGTATGATTTCTCTTGCAAGCATTCCGGGTAAACGTTCCTTTAAACTTTTCGCTGCAAAAGCAGACAAATCACAAATAACTTCTGTGTTATCTTTAATATTCATTGAATTTATGGAAACTTCTAATGGTTGTAATACCTCTTTGTCTTCTTTTGAATAAGTAGGAAAAGATAGAGTCAAGAGACCAATACCCGGTATGGGGATAGGGATGTCAATTTGATGTAACTTCGGGATAAGTCCATCTTCATAAACAACAATAATTTGACCATCATCATTATTTACCTTTAAGGACTCAACTTCCTTTGCTCGTTCTGGAAAACGCTGAGTAAAATCTTTATAATCTTCTTCCATTTTTAAAAATTTAGCAAGTCGTATGGCATCTCTCTGTAAATACTTATTTTCTGGATATATTTCCAGGGCATCTTTATAACTTATATAAGCATCATTGAAATCTTTAGTCTCTCTCAATCCGTAACATTCGGAAATAACTCCACAGATATAGAAAGAATAGGCATTCTGAAAAGAGTTTTTTACTTTTCCAATCATCTCATCTAACCCTGCATAATTCTTTTGAACAATATCACCATAATTTACTTTCTTTTCATTGCTCTCTTTTTCTACCTTTTCTATTTCTTTCTGGTAGCGTTCCATCGCTGTTTTTTGTTCTGCGTTTGCATTCCGAACATCTACCATAGCATCTTCTAAATTATTTTTGGCTAAGTAATTCATGGATTGTTGCATATACATCATTATTTTTTCATACGGTTTTTCAACATAAGTATTTATACCTTCACCTGCTACGACAGATGCTCCTTTCGTAGCATTTTTAGATATATCAATAGCTGCCTTCTCTTCATGTGCCTTAAATTTGTTAATACATGATGTCAGTAAATTTAAACTTGTTTCTGTATCATCTACAATCTGGGCGACTCTGCCTCCTTCCATTTCAAGAAGTATTGCATTCTTAACTTCTTTTTTCTTTTTTTCACTCTTTTCCCCTTCATTTTTATCCTTCTTTGCTTCATCCTTCTTACTACTCTTTTTCTTGCCTTCTAATTCTTTCATAAATGGTGCTACAGCATTGTCCTTATCTTGCGATAGCAATGGAGGCAAAATGACCGTATCAAACCAATTCGGATATGAATTAGCGTTAAGTTTAGGAACACCTGCGGCAAAACTGGTTCCTGCCATAATTATACTCACTACCAAAATTGCACATTTTTTCATACACTTTTCCCTTTACTGTTTAGATTTAATTTATTCTTATTTGTCCATAAATTTTATACACAAAATTTATCTACAAATTAATCTATCTAATAATCAAATTTTATAGGTGCTTCACTTGAACCGGGTGTTAGTGGTTTAGGGGGAACAGTTGCTTTTTCCTGGGACATCCTACAAACCATTCCCGGCTGAATTTCTCCTATTGAAACAGAAACAGGTTTTGCTTTACTCATCTTATCTAAAACTTCTGTTATTTCTATTTCACCTACTGGAGTCTCTTCTTTTCCTAATTTCTGCTTTGTATCAGGGTCAATGATTTCTTTTCCTTGTGAATAAACTATAAGCCTTGTTCCCACTTCATACCCTGAATCTAAGCCTCTATTTATATAAATGGTAGAGCCATCTACAGATGCTACTTTCGTAGGGTAAGCACCCTCAATAATTGACATTACTATTTTCTTTGCTGCCTCTTCTAAAAGGTCATTTAAAAACCCTTGCTTGGTCAAGTCATTATCTGTTATTTTTGTTGTTCTTTTTACTTCTATTGAGCGTGCAACAATAATCTTTCCTGTTCCCACATTTACCATTCTCAAAAGTATTCCCACTTCGCCTATAGATTTAACGGCTACATAATTGGTGTACGGAATTTCGTCTACTTTTGTCTCGAAAACCATTGTTTTTAATTCACCCAATATACAGTAATCTGCTCCACCAAATCTCCCCGCTCCAAAAGAACCACCTCCTGTAATTTCGCCAAAAACCCTTTCTGAATTTACTTCACCTAATTGGTTGCGTTCTATTACTTCAAACTTCTTCGTATTGGAAAGCACTGTGGCTAATTGGGCTGTAAAAGTTTTTACATCCCACTGAGTATTTTCATAACCTGCCCCAAATTTTATAGCATTGGGAGGAACAACCAAATCAAGCACTGCGACCCGTGGTAGTGCAAATCCTATTTGTGGTATGAGAATAAAGAAACTTAAAAGAATTACATACCATTTTTTTAATAAAATCTTGTTTAACATATCTCATCACTCCATATAAAGTAAATAGTAATGTTATTAAAATTTATTCTCAAATTCCTTTCTCTTCTTTTCATATTCCCTAGCTTTTTCCAGGTTTTGTTTCTCTTTATTCAGAGGTCGAACTATCATCCCTTTATTTAACATTTCAATCTTGGTATTTCCAGTAGGCACTGCAATTGAATATTTTGGTTTGATGTCATATATCTTTATCATTCCCACATAGAATTCTGTTGCTCCTAAATTTTCGCCTGTATCAGGGTCAATTAGCTCTTCACCGGGGTCATATACATTATATACCTCTTCAATTTTGGCTCGTTCTTGCGGAATATTTATATATACTGTGTCTCCCTTTACTGCAATAATTTTTATTGGGTAAGCCAATTCCATAAGTGCATTTGTCACTTCTAATGATGCCTTTTTAATTGCATCCTCAATTAATCCTTCCGAATAATTTCCGGAGGTAGAGGTGTTATAGGAAGACACATCGGCATTTGATGATTTGGCATTTACTTCTTTTGAAGCCAGGATTTTCCCTGTTTTCAAATCTGCAAATCGGAGTTGAATATCTACCTTTGCTGTCTGCCTTTTTGCAGTGACATTTCCAACTGTCCCGCTGGCGGAATCTAAACCGAGGAAAAGCACAGAGCCATAAATTTTATAACCTGCTGCTACTAACTCTGAAGGTTTGTCAGGGTCTTCACCCTGTATTACTCCTTTTTTAACAAGTTCATCCTCCGAAATTAGTTCATCCATCTGTTCCCTTTCAACTACTTCAAATTTCCGCGTATTTACAATTTCGTCTGTAATTCTTGTTCTCAACCTTTGGAATAGTTCATCAGGTGCATTAGATTTATTTTCAAATTTTCCAATTGCTACAATCATTTTTCCAGGTTTACTTTTTGCATCTGCCGTAGCGTCTTGCACAGGGTCATTAGACGATTCCTGAGATGATGCACTGCTACCAGTATCTACATTCACCGTTACATTCTGGGCTAACCCTGTTGAGCCACACACAAATAATGTAAAAACAACTGTCCAAAATACTACACAAAAATCTTTTCTTAAATCTTTACCACACAACATAAATTGCTCTCCTTATTTTTAAGTTTAATCTTTCTACTTCTAAAACATCTTTTTATAGTTAACCTTTACAAATTATTATAATCAACAGGAATAAGCCCACAATCTTTTACTCTATAACCATCCATTGTAGATTGCAATACAGCCATAACCTTCGTAGGTTGTATATTTTCATTCACATAAGTTAGTTCTACTTTACCTTCATAATATGGACCTCTTTTTTTAAGTTCACCTAAGAACTTTGCAGACTCTAAACCTCCATTAACATTGAATTCCCTCTGGTATAGTTCAAAAAATTTTTTGAAAGTATATTTCTTTTTCGTATCTTCTGTAAGTGCTCCATACATTGCTTTATAATCATTATTTATCCATCTGTCCAGATAATACCAGAGCAAATCATCTGCATTTTTTGATATATCTTTAGGTGGGTCAGGAAATTCCTTTTTGCTCTTATCTCCATCTTTACTCTCAACCGATTTATCTCTCTCCTTTTTCTCTTTGTCTACATTAATATTTATTTCTATCTTCACATCTCCCTTCCCTTCTTTCTCAATCTTCTTTTCATCTTTATCCCCTGTATTTTCCCCCTTTTGATACAAATCGTGGGGAAACTCTTTTACTTGTTCCTCTACTGAACTATCTTCTCCTGAAGCGTATGATGGATAGAAACAGGCAAGGAAAAATATAAGCGAACAGACACAACCCAGAAACATAAAAAACAACCCAAACTTTATTATCACATCTCTTCGTATCATCTTACTTCCTCCTAAGCAAATTGCACATAATAATTACTTTTGTGAATATTCAATAATATCACATAATTTGTTACATTTCAAATTTTCTGTAATAATTATACGAAGGACTAAACTCTTTTATTCAAAAAAAATTTTTTATGTGATTTTTGAATAAAACTATTTCATGAATTGTTTACGAGCATCGCCAGCAACTCGTGTAGGAATGCCTAAAGCACGGCAGGTAGCAATGAATTCTGCCAATACATCACCGTAGCCCATAACAATATGGTTAGACATGTATGACGCCATCAATTCATCACGACCATAGCCGGGAATGGAAACATTTGCGATAGGCCATTGTGGAACTGTCCGCTTCAATCGGTCTTGAACCTCTTCTTCTGGTAATTCAACTACTTCACCCAGACCACAATCCATACCCAATTTCCCATACGCTTCATAACAACGTGCCCAGGTTATTACGCCTGGCTTGGATATTCCAGTGCAAGTTCCACCACCTAATGGGAAATATATCGGCTCCTGGCGATATACCTTTGCATTTTTCCAGCCGCCTAAATGTGCAGGAGGAACAGCACCTGAAATTAGGAATATCCAGATAAATTTGCCATCGAACATTCTGCCCCATCGTATATCATGCAAAGTAGTCTCAGACGGCATCTTTTTACGGGTATAAATTTCATACAACAGTAGTTGTGGCACACCTGCACCTATATCCCCTTCGTTGAAATGAACAATGGGCTGTCCTTCACGAATAATTTTCTTTGTCTCAGGGTCTCTAACAGGAGGACGGTCAGTGTTGTTTAACATGCCTTCTACTAAATCTGACGCAGGGCAGCACCGAACCAAACCATACTGGTAAGGGATTCCAATTGCACTTAATCCATACCTCTCCACCATACGGGCTGCTGCACTATACATTTTCATTTGTGTCAATACTTGTTCATAAACCAAATCTGTAAATTTGTTTGTTCCCCAATCAAACCATGTCCCTTTTTTAACTAACCAATCTAAATGTTTCTGTGCCTCTTCATCACTTACCAGATTCATTTCTGCTAATAGATTTGACTGATTCAGATATTCAATAGGCATACCGATTGCACCTAACTTTGCTGGGTCCATCACAGCGTTCAGCATACCCATACAACCCGGGTCAAACTGTCCCATAATACGCCGATTGCGAAGTATATCTTCTACTAATTTCTGTCCAAACTTCTCTGCTGTCTGAGGTATGTTTAACTTTTCTGCATCTGTAAGCGAACTCAAATCATGGACGATTTTACCAGTATCAAGCCATTCCTTTAATTTCTTCATGAACACAGGGTCGTCTGAGAAGGTTTCACTCCAAATACGCGAATGCGGCACATTTAATCGGTCTAAAGTTGCTGAATGATTTAACAAGGATACGAGTCCGGGCCAGGTCCCATCAAAGTTTGCAAGTAGCAAAATAGGACCACGATGTGTCTGTAAAGGTCCCGATACATGATGCGCATAAGACCAGATGTTTAGCACTACAATCACAGGTGCATCAGACTCAATCTGTGAAAAAATCTGCGTGCCCTCACACTGACGAGTTATAAAGCCATGTTTCTTTTTTGCATCATATTGCGGTAATACTTTGGTTTTACAACCTAATTTTTTTAGTGCCTTTTGGAGCATGTCCAGTGTTTTTGCTTGCATAGGCCATCCTGCTACGGATGGAGGTTCACGGAAATCGCCATTGTTCACAAGGTATATAAGTTTTTCTGATTTAGCCATAATTTTACTCCTCTTGTATAATTTTGTTATTTAAAACATAATATTATCACTACTCTTATAAAATTTCAAACGATGTATTGGTAAAATATTATCGTTTATCAAAATTTTGTAATCACAGAATAGGAAAAAACGCTATTAAACACTTTTTATATAGATACATACCATTATTTTATTATACAATCTTAACAGAAATCAGATTGATAATAGTATGACACAAAAACTATAAAAACACAGAACAAAAATTAATGCCAACAGTTTAGATATAAACTTGTAAACTCTCTAATCTAGTGTGAGTAAAATATGAATGAAATTGATATTTTAGAACTTATTAAGCAGGGAGAAGGTCATCATCTTGAATTTAAACGGGAAGATGAAAATAATCCTGACTTTGCCAAAACAATTGCTGCTTTTGCCAATACAGATGGAGGCAAAATTTTAATCGGTGTTGATGATAATGGTGATATTATTGGTATGAGCAATCCTGATAAATTTATGAGTCGTTTAGACGACATTGCTTATAATAAATGTAACCCTCCAATCACCATTCTACAAGAAGTATGTTCAATCCAAAATAAAGAGATTATTGTTGTGTCCATACCTAAGGGTATTCAACGCCCTTATATGACAAATGGTAAATTCTATATCCGTTCTTCTAATCGTGTTCGGGAAGCGTCAAGAGAGGAAATATTAAGGCTTTTCCAAAGAAATGAAAGTTTGTTTTATGATGAATTACCTGTTGCTCGTGCTTCTTTAAGTGATATAGAATTTCATAAAGTTTATAATTTTTTTGAAAATTACATAAATTTTAAAGTTAATGAGAATGATATAAATTATTATCTACAAAATTTCAGTATAATTAATGAAGAGGATATTCCTACGGTTGCAGGTTTGTTATTTTTTGGAAAAAATCCACAAAAATACTTAAAAGAGGCAAGGATAGTATGCTCCTATATTCCGGGAAATGATATTTCATTAGAACCTGCAGATTTGAAAAGTATAGGTGGGACAATTCCAGATATGATTGAAGATTCAGAGCGATTTATAAATCTTTATCTTATCGAACGGCATAAAATCAAAGATTTCGAGCCCGAATTATATCCTGAATTACCTTTAGCGGCAATAAGAGAACTTGTTATTAATGCTTTAGCCCATAGAGACTACACAATTGCCGCACCTGTAAGGATTATAATATTTTTAGATAGGATAGAAATTCATAGCCCTGGGACATTACCAAATACTGTTACAATTGACAAAATAAAAGTTGGGGGAGCACATGTATTAAGAAATTCAACTATTTATACCTTACTGTATAAATTTAGATTTGTGACTGACCTGGGAAGTGGCATTAGAAGAGCCTGTGAGTTGGTTAAGAACAAAATAAACAAAGAAGTGGACTTTAAGCAAACAGATTCCGAGTTTACTGTAATAGTTCCAAGAAATATTAATCAATAAATATACAATTATTACAGTCTGGTAAAAATTTTTGGAGAGAGTTTAATCGTACAAGGGTTAAAATACTATCAAAATTTATATAGATACACACCATTATTTTATTATACAATCTTAACAGACTTTTTTAATAAACAAGTATTACTATAAATAATAAGTTATTGGAATAAAGATTTATGGTTGAAAAATATTTGAGGAGTGTGGAACATTATTCACTTCCTGAATTAGCAGACAGGCTTGTTGAAGAGACAAAAAGGTTACTACAGGAAGCCAGAACAGAAGAAGATTTAAGGATAGGATTTGAGAAACTATTAGAACCAATAAGAACAGTTCTGGGCATTACCTGCGCACCTAAATATGAAAAGTATGTATTTAGCGGTCGTTCAGATGCGGTCCATGGACAATTGATAATTGAATATGAACCACCGAGGTCATTTGCTTCAAAGAGGAATGTAGAACATGCTTTTGATCAATTAGTGGATTATTTAACAGATGAAGCAAAAGAGACAAAACTGACACAACTTGTAGGTATAGGTTTTGATGGAGAGCAAATTTTCTTTGTTCAATATAAGGACAGAGATGAGCAAAAAATAGACAAGACAAAGTTTTATATTAATGGTCCTTATCCATTTAATCCGGACACAGCACGCACCTTTTTAATTCATTTACGGGGATTATCACGGCTTCCTCTTACAGCAGATAATCTGGCTCAACGCTTTGGTCCGCAGAGCGAACTTGCACCCAAGATGGTCTCAGCCCTTGCCAGAGCGTTGGAATACTGGGACAAGCAGACACATATCCGCACATTTTTTAATGAATGGAAGCGGTTGTTTGGCATTGTGTATGGTGAACAGTTTACAGGTGCTTATCATGGTAAAGAGGCAGAGACCCTTTCTAAACTTTACAGGGTTGGTTCTGAGACAGACTTTCAGGAGTTATTGTTTTCCATCCATACTTACTTCGCTTTTTTAATGAAACTTATTACCGCTGAACTCTTGACTTTAAGAGAATCGTTATTTAGTTCATCCCTTGCTTCTAAGATTACACATATACCAGATGAGGAATTTGTAAAACAACTGGCAGATATAGAAAGTGGTGGGATTTATGCCCGGAAAGGAATTACCAATTTTTTAGAGGGTGATTTTTTCCGTTGGTATCTTGACGCATTTGAATCGCCGGAACTAAAAGATGCGATAAGAGAAGTGGCTCGTGCCCTGTCTGAATTTGAGCCCGCAACCAGTGTGATTAGTCCGGATTCAACCCGTGACCTACTAAAGAAACTATACCAGTATTTAGTTCCGCAGGAAGTTCGACATCGTCTTGGCGAATATTACACACCTGACTGGCTTGCAGAATTGCTGATTAATGAGGTTGGATATGATGGCAATACCTTGAAGAGGTTTATAGACCCTGCATGTGGTTCTGGGACTTTTCTTGTTCTTGCGATTCAGCGAGCAAAAGAGCACGGGCAGAAAGAGAATTTACCACCACTGGAAATTGTTAAAAGGATTCTCGCTAATATCTGGGGATTTGACTTAAATCCATTAGCAGTTATTGCTGCTCGGACTAATTATCTGTTTGCGTTAGGAGATTTAGCCAATGAGGTTCAGGATATAGAGATTCCAATATATCTTGCAGATTCAATTCTCTGGCCTGAAAGGGGTGGGCAAATGATGTTGAAACCCAATGGAGAAACTATTGAGATTCAGACATCGCTTCAGCCTTTTTATGTGCCGGCAATCTGGGTTTCTGGTAAAGGTTTCTTAATGAGCAAAGTAGCACCACTATTAGAAAAATTGGTCAAGAATAACTATAGTGTATCAGAAGCAATGGAAGTATTTAAGAGAGAAGGTTTAGTTTTTCCTCCTCATGAAGAGGTTGTGGAAAATTTTTATAAAAATATATTAGAACTTGAGGAGCAAAAGAAGAATAGTATCTGGGCACGCTTTTTGAAAAATGTGTTTGCACCATTAGTTTCAGGAAAATTTGATTATGTAGTAGGCAATCCACCATGGATTAGATGGGATTATCTTTCACAAAAATATCGTGATGCCACATTACCACTTTGGAAAAATTATAAATTACTTCCCATAACGAAAACTTATGGATTCAGTAAACCTGATTTTTGTATGCTTTTTGTTTATGTGTCTGCTGATTATTATTTAGAAGACAAAGGAAAATTAGGATTTTTAATTACACAAGAAGTGTTCAAATCAAAGGGAGCGGGAGAAGGGTTTAGGCGATTTCAATTAGGGGATAAACAGTATTTGAAGGTATTGAAAGCCCATGATTTGGCTTCTGTTCAGCCATTTGAAGGTGCCACTAATAAAACAGCGGCAATTATCCTCAAAAAAGGAGAAAAAACAGAGTATCCTGTTCCTTATTTTATCTGGACAAAGAAAAAAAATGTTGGAAAAATTGCAACGAACAAACCATTAAAAGAAGTTTTATCTTTGTTAAAAAAGAAAAAACTAATAGCACAACCAATAACAACAACTGTTAGTGCTTGGCAAACACAAATAAATAAAGGTACCAAGTTAGAAAAGACCAGCGGGAAAAACTATTACAAGGCTGAGTATGGCATTGAAACAAAACCTTATGGAATTTTTTGGATTAAAATTATACATGTTCTTTCTGATAAGAATATTATTATCACAAATTTACCAGAGAAGGGTAAGAGAAAAATTTTTAAAATAGAAGAGCGAGTAGAACCAGATTTTATTTATCCTTCTTTGCGAGGTTCAGATATTAAACGATGGGAAGCAAGAACAAAATATTTTATATTTTGTCCTTACGATAATAAAGGTAAAATAATTCCTGAAACTATACTTAAAAGTAATTTTCCAAGAACATATAATTATTTTATAAAATTTAAAAACGATTTGTTAAATATTGACGCAAAATCAACTAAAAAAATAAGGGAACAAAAAGTTTTTTATGCAATGTTTGGAGTAGCTGACTATACCTTTTCAAGGTTTAAAGTAGTATGGAAGCGTATGAGTAATGATATAACCGCTGCGGTAGTCTCTGAAATTAAGACGCCTTATGGCTATAAAAAAGTGATTCCTCTGGATACGACCTCATTTTTTGCTACCGATAATGAACTTGAATCGCATTATCTTTGTGCCATTATCAATTCAAAACCTGTCCGTGATTTTATAAAATCCTTTTCGTCTGCTGGGCGTGGTTTCGGGACACCATCGGTAATGGAGCATATTGGAATACCTCAATTTGACCCTAATAATCCACTACACCAAGAACTTGCTGAAATCTCTAAAAAGTGTCATCAACTCAAAATTGAAGGTAAAGACAGCGAAATTTTAAAGTTAGAAAAAGAAAATGACAAATTAGTCAAAAAACTATTTGAAATTGATAATCTCCGCTAAAATATTTGAGGTATTATCGCTCTCAATTTAAAATGTTGTGTTTAGAATAATAAGTTAAACATTCAAAATCATAAAAAATGGATTTAAAACAACTATATTTGCTTATGTATTAGAACTTTTCAATCACTTGTATATTTTCCTACTATTGATTTATACTATTTTATCCTTTCCTAACTTTTATATGAATAAATGAAACTAACGATTATTTTTTTACTTATAATAAGGAGTCAAAAATGACAAAAAAAATACTTATATCTCCTGAAGAAATGCGTAAAAAGGGTAAGATTGAGATAAAAAATATCCCTGTAAATCAGTATCAGCGGACTCTGAAAGAAGAGTTAGATAAAAAGGAAGGGATAACACCTGAAATTGCGATTAGAATATATCGAGACATGGTTATTATTCGCGAATTTGAGACCATGTTAGACAAGATAAAGAAGTTGGGCTCGTATGAGGGAATAGAGTATCAGTATGGTGGTCCTGCACATCTTTCAATTGGTCAGGAAGGTGCAGCCGTAGGTGAAAGTGTGTTTCTTCGCCTATATGACCATATATTTGGTAGCCATCGTAGTCATGGTGAGATTATAGCCAAGGGATTGCGAGCCATTCGTGATTTGGCAGGAAATAGACTGACAGATATTATGAAAAAATATTGGGATGGAAAGACACTTCATGTAGTAGAAACTCACGAGCCGGACTGGACACCATTACTTGTTGAGGGTGGAAAAGAAAAGGTTCTTTTGAAGACTACGGAGGAGGAAGAGTTGGGGATAGACTTTTTGCTTTATGGACTTTTGGCAGAGATTTTTGGTCGTGAATACGGATTTAATAAAGGTATGGGTGGTTCTATGCACGCTTTCTTTACGCCTTTTGGTGTTTACCCGGCAAATGCAATTGTTGGCGGCAGTGCCGACATAGCCACAGGTTCGGCGTTGTATAGGAAGGCTCGGAAAATGCAAGGCATCACCGTTGTTAATATTGGTGATGCTTCTTTGGCATGTGGACCTGTTTGGGAAGCAATGATGTTTTCTACAATGGGACAATACCGCAGTCTCTGGGATGATGAGCATAAAGGCGGATTGCCTATTCTTTATAATTTCATGGACAATTTTTATGGCATGGGTGGACAACCCATAGGTGAGACGGCTGGTTTTGAGCGTCTGGCTCGGGTTGGTGCAGGACTGAACCCAGAAAATATGCACGCAGAAGTAGTGGACGGAAATAATCCGTTAGCACTTGCAGACGCATATCGTAGGAAAATGCCATTGTTGGAAACGGGACAAGGACCTGTATTGCTCGATGTTATATGTTATCGCCAAACAGGGCACTCACCCAGCGACCAGTCTTCATATCGCGACCATGAAGAAGTAGAAATGTGGAAAGCAGTTGACCCTATTCTTGAATTTGGAGAGAAGATTAAAGCCGCAGGATTAGCCACAGAGACGGAACTTGAAAAGATAAGTGCGTATGTAAAAAAGAAGGTGCTGAAAGCATGTAAATTGGCAACTAACCTCGAAATATCACCCCGTATGGTATTAACTCAGACCACGGGGCTTGCAAATATCATGTTTTCAAATCAGGAGGAGAAGGAACTACCAGGGCTTGAAAAACCTACAGATGTTCTAATCCCTTATGAAGAAAATCCGCGTTTGAAGAAGATGGAGAAAAAGTCACGATTTGGATTGGATGAAAAGGGTAATCCATTAAAAGCGACGCAGGCAGTTACTTTTTGTGAATCCATTTTTGAATCTATTTTGTATCATTTTTACCACGATTCAAGACTAATTGCTTATGGTGAAGAAAATCGCGATTGGGGTGGTGCTTTTGCAGTATATCAAGGTTTAACAGAAGCACTTCCTTACCATCGGCTTTTTAATTCACCTATATCTGAGGCAGCAATTGTCGGCACTGGTGTAGGTGTGGCTATGGAAGGAGGCAGACCCCTAGTTGAATTGATGTATTGCGATTTTATGGGTCGTGCTGGCGATGAGGTGTTTAACCAATTACCCAAATGGCAAGCTATGTCTGGCGGCGAATTAAAAATGCCGGTAGTTTTGCGTGTTTCCGTAGGTGCTAAATATGGACCGCAACACTCACAGGACTGGACAGCGTTGTGTTCACACATTCCGGGTTTGAAAGTTATTTTCCCTGCAACTCCTTATTCTGCGAAGGGATTGATGGCTTCTGCTTTGAGTGGCAGCGACCCTGTGGTATTTTTTGAAAGTCAGCGACTATATAATCAGGTAGAAATTTTTCATAAGCAAGGTGTGCCAAAGGAATATTACCGTTTGCCAATTGGTGAACCTGAAATTATTAAGGAAGGCAAAGACCTTACAATAATAACCTTTGGAGCAACATTGTATCGTGCATGGGAAGCCGTCCAACGATTTGAGAATGAGTTTGGTATCAATGTAGAACTTATTGATGGACAGACCCTCGTGCCAATCAACTATGAACCTATTGTCGAATCTATAAAAAAGACAGGATTGCTCATTCTAGCCAGCGACGCCTGTGAACGCGGAAGTTATTTGCATACCGTAGCAGGACAACTGACACAAATTGCTTTTGATTATCTTGATGCGCCAATTTGTGTGGTTGGGGCACCTAATTGGATTGTGCCTCCGGTAGATTTAGAAGAAAGTTATTACCCACAGCCATTCAATATTTTAGATGCCTACCATCAACAAATAAAACCTCTGCCGAACTATGTCCCCAAAACATACCGAACCCCAGAAATGTTTATTCAACTCAACCGTAAAGGGATTTAAGAGAATCCACAAAAATTAAAAGGTCAGTGCATATATTTTTAATAGGGAGTTTTTTTTGAAAAAAATTTTTATTAGAGTGGTGAAATGGATAGGCATTATAATAGCCCTTATCCTGTTATTTATCTGGCTGTGGGTCATTATTCCTTTTTGGGGGTCCTATCCGTTGAATTACCATCGCTATACAGCAAGGGCAAAAATACCTTCGTGGGTTCTCGAATGCTGGGTCTGGGAAGATGACCTGAATACTGCAGAAGCAACACAGGGACTCGTTAATGGTTATATTGAACACGATTTCCCCGTTAGAACGGTATTGATTGATAGCCCATGGTCGCTTCGATATAACGATTTTACCGTAGATGAAAAAAGATTCCCAAGCCCCACAGAATTTTTCAAAAATTTTGAAGACCGTAATATCCGTGTAGTTTTATGGATGACCTGCATGGTGAATAGCGAAAATCCTGACACTGCTATCCGTGATTCATCAGACTTCTATCAGGAGGCAAAGTCTAATGGATACCTATTAGAAAATGGATTACAAATAAAGTGGTGGAAAGGTAAAGGCGGATTTATTGATTATACCAATCCAGAAGCAATGCAATGGTGGCAATCTTTGCAAAACCAGGTGCTAAAATTAGGAATAGATGGCTGGAAATTAGACGGTTCTGCTACTTTATTAAGAACATCACTGGGACCCCTTCCCATGTTCTATGTCCGTAGTTATAAGGGGATAATGACCCCTCGAAAGTATATGGACTATTATTATCGCGAAGAATTAAATTATGGTAAAACAGTAAACCCTGAATTTGCTACATTAGCCCGTTCAATTGATTCCCCTGCGCCTATGGCACATCCAGAAGGCTTTGCCCCATTAGACGCTTCAACTGTAAATTGGGTAGGAGACAACAAACATGAATGGGAATATGAAAAGCGTGGTCTAGAACGAGCACTCCATTGTATCCTACGCAGTGCCAGATTAGGCTATTGTGTCATTGGTTCTGATATTGCAGGCTATCATGGTGCTGAAATTATTCCTGCGGATTTGTATATTCGCTGGACACAGTTCTCAACCTTTTGTGGCTTATTTTTGAACGGCGGACATGGCGAACGAAGAATGTGGAAACGGTCAGATTTGGAACTTGATATAGTCCGCAAATATTCCTGGCTGCATACAGAATTACTTCCTTATATGTATAGTTATGTGGCTGATTGGTCAGAAGGTGGAAAGCCATTGATGCGGCCCTTGCCACAAGGGAAATATCAATACATGTTTGGCGATTGGCTATTGGTTTCACCGATTCATCAAAAAATTAGTTCTCATCCAACAATATTACCAGATGGGAAGTGGAGATGGTGGTTTGACGATACAAAGATTATTGATGGAGGAAAATCAATAACTAACTCTTATGACATGGACAAGTATCCCGTATTTATCAAAGAAGGTGCAATTATACCGATGTATATCAGCCGTCCTTACACAGGGATTGGAGACAAAGATTGGGAAGGCTATCTTACATTGAATATATACCCTTCAGGGACGACCTCGTTTAAGGTTAATTATCCTGATTATTCTGGGGAAATGACTGTAAAGGTATTAACTGACCCCGAATTAAATATAGAGTTTGAAGGAACACAAAAACCACATATTCTAAGAATTTTGTGTCCAAAAGCACCTACGGAAGTTTTGAAAGATGGTGAACCTGTCAAAGACTTTACTTACCAGCCTGAGCACCAGCGACTCATTATAAAAAGTTCAGATACAAATGTAAAAAAATATACCATTCGGTAATATACGAAACTTCTGAAGGATTAATTAATATAAAAATTGTAGTTCATTGTTTGCTCCTATTCTTACTTTATGGTAAAAAGTTTAATCCCTAACTTTGTATTGTCAGGGGGCAGTAGGTTGTAAGTTTTAAAGACAAAGACAGGGATGCCTATGCTACATCAGAGAAAACAATAATTCCCCTTCCGCGAAGTGGTGGCAGGCGTAGCCTGACGGGGTAGTCTTTGAAAAACTCTAAGATAGGAACACCGTAGGTACAGACGAGCACCATGCCTGTTGTTGTAGTATCTATGAATATCTAAGAATTAGGAACACCCCGTCCCTAACGGGATACCCCTCTCCGAAAGGGGAATTTTAAATCGCATAGTACAAGACTGATGATTAAACCAGTTTTTTTTGTTATAACTAGACCATGACTGTATGATAAGACCTTCACCGCAAAGGACACAAAGGCAGACGCTGTGCCCGCAGAAAGGGATTTTTGTGTTTTCTTTTGATTTGCGTAGCACAGACATTCTTGTCTGTTCTTTTTGTGGTTTTAATCCCAAATATATTGCAGCATGTTGTTTAATTTGTTATCATTGCAAGTGATATATTCAACATGATTGTATTTTGTAGTGGGTTGTCCAAAAAGTTCTTTTTTGTTAAATTTGCATGAAAACGAGTGCTTATTTATTGTTACTTTATGATTACTTATTGCTGTATATATTTGTTTTAGTAATGGCAAAGTCGGCTTAAATTGACTTTTTAGACAGCCCTAAGTTTTATTAATACCCAATTCTTTAATAATTAAAAGTTTTACTACTCTTCTATATCAAATTGTTGTAATAACTAAAACACATTTTTTTAGGTCTCTCTACATACTACTTAATTCGTGGGAAGTTAGGGTTTAATTATTCCTCTCAAGTAGTAGCCTAAAATGCCTGCAGCAAAACCGTAGACAAGAAGAAAGATAAGTTTTAGTATTTTTCTACCGTGTCTTCGCCAGAAAAGTCGTGTTTTTAGAAAAAATTGTTGGAGCGGTTTGGGTTCAATAATAGTAACGATTACGGTAATATTATCCTTACCACCGTTTTCGTTTGCAAGATTCACTAGATTTTGGGCGATTTCACTTGCAGTTCCACCTTTGCGAATTACCTCAAGGATTTGACTGTCCGAAGCCATTCTTATAAGTCCATCAGTGCAAAGTAGCAAGACATCACCGGACACGGGATGCCAGCGGTATACATCTACTTCAATATCAGGATGTGTTCCGATACAGCGTGTTACAATATGTTTTCGTGTGTCCTTTTCTGCTTCAGAACGAGACATCAAACCCTGCTTAACCTGTTCGTCAATCCATGAATGGTCTTCAGTGCATTCTAAAATCTCACCTTTGCGTATATGATAAGCACGGGAATCTCCTATATTTGCAATGTAAATTTTGTTGGGAACAACAATAGCAGCAAGTGCAGTTGTCCCCATAGGTCTACTCCCTTTGACTATGTCTTTATTCGTTTTGTAAATACTTTCATTGGCTTTTTGAAAGGCTTCGCGAAGTAGAGGAAGAGGACCTTCATCGCGCGCATCTTTAATTTCATCATCTTTGTTTTCTCGCCATGGCTCTTCTTTTAATATGTCCTTGATTAGAGAGACTGCTAATTTGCTAGCTACATCACCCGCAATGTGTCCTCCTAATCCATCGGCTATAATTAATAAGGCACCATCTTTAAATAATTTAATATCTGTTGAATCAGTTCGAAAAATCCCAAAAAAATCTTCATTCTTTTCCTTTTTCCTACCTTTATCTGATAATCCTGCTATGTCTAACTTCATATTAAGATAACCTCTACTCCACTTAAGAAAATTTGTTTCTTATATTAGAAATGGTAAAATTATAATAATATATTTGTTTATGCATTTGAAAATCACTTATATTATCCTATTTATAAATAGTATTTTGGTAATAAATAAATATAAATATTGAATATTTAGGAGAGTTAATTCGTTTAAATTAGTAGATAAAAAGGATGAAAGTTGAATATGACTATTCTGAATGCAAGTTCCAATATTAACAGAAGGGATAAGTATATGAGAAACAATGAGATATTAAAAACATTAGCCATAGTGTTTTTATTGTGTCCTATGGTTGTCATTTTTGCGGATACTGACTTTCCGCTTCATGGTCGTATAAGTTACGATGCAGAAAGCACGCTAATTATGGGTGCAAATGATGATGACTGGAGTCGTGCAACCTTAAATACACTTGTTCTCGAAGGTGATACTTTGTGGACAGATAAAGAAGGTAGCACGGAGATAGAATTTCCAGGCAGTGTTTTCCTGCGTATGGCTGATGCGTCCAAAGTAAAGATTGTCCAGATATCTCCTGAATTAACTTTTCATGGGATAACAGGCTCTTTTTATGTAGAACGCTCAATTCGCAGTTCGGGAGTAGTTAATTTTAATACCCCTTCTTGTAGAATTTCATTTGACCCTGATACTTGCACTCGCATTGATATAGGAGAAGGTGGTGCTACGCGTGTTTCAACGCGTTGGGGTAAGGCTTATGTAACCACAGACCGTGGGGGTAATGAACTTGTAAGCAGTGGCAAGCAGTGCTGGATTGATGTTGGCTATTTACCGTCAGAAGTTGTTTCATTTGCAACATCAGAAATGGACGCCTTTGACCTGTGGAATCAAGGGCGCTCAGAATTACTTTCGGGACCCGTTAAGACCCCACCTAAATATGTTGAGGTCACCAGTAGCACAATAGGATATGAAGACCTTTCTGATAATGGTGAGTGGGTAATGGTAGAGGAACATTATTATTGGAGACCTACGGTTGTTGTGGATTATGTTCCTTATCGCACAGGATATTGGAGTTATGTCCCTGTCGTTGGTTCTGTTTGGGTTGAAACCTATCCGTTTGGCTATATAACAACACACTACGGCAGATGGTGTCATTTTGACCATTATGGTTGGGTATGGAGATATGACCCAGTGTGGAGTCCTGCATGGGTGGCAGCTGTTAACTGTGGTGATTATTTTGTATGGGCTCCTGTGGACTTTCATTGCCGACCTGTCCGTGTAGCCGCCAGTACTTGTTTTAACATTGGTGGTCTGGATTTCTATGTAGGTGCTTGTTCCTATGTGCCTGCAACTTATGTGTATACCTCACCATGGTATGTCGCACCTATCGCACCAACGGTTGTGAATTATATTGTTTCAAATCCAAGAAATGTTTATATCTGGAATATTGAGAGATATCCTTCGCCACGGTTGCGTATACCTTATCAGAATTCATTACCTATGGTTCGCGATTACAATCCGCCGAGGTCTATACGCGGTGTTCCTTATTATAACAACAGTGGAATGCTTGCGCGTTCTCGTGTAAATGAGTTAGAAAATACTTTTGCCATGAGAAGTTCTTCTCGCGGGTTTAGGAATCAGTCCAATCTTCCTTCTTCAGTTCTGCGAACGCCTATGTTAAGAGACCGTCCAACTTCGTTCCGCGATATTAAACTTAATACTACTTTGCCACGGCCCGCTTCGGTTCGATTTTCGCCAGAAAATATTTCTTCAAGAGCAGCAATAAATAGGTTTGATTCGATACATGGAAAAGGGATAAATACAGATTTTACGCGTGCTATTGAACGAACACCGAATATTGCCCGTGACAGAGGCATGCCTTCAATAAGAGGGAATGATATTGGTGGAATGGGACGCTCAAATATTCCGGGAATGAGGAATACGGATAACTTGGGATTTGATAGACAATTTAGAAACTCAACAATTCCTACACCTGGTCGTTCTGAAAATATTACGCCCAAAGGAATTGATACGCCTTCTTTTTCACGCCTCGATATGGACGGTGAGAGAAAACCAAGAGATTATAATAATTCATCTAATATAGGTTCAATGCCGGGTAATCCCAGAAGAACAACTCCAAGAAATGATTCTAGTAGAACGGGTAGTAGTAGAGATAGCGATAAAGTATCACCGCGTTCAATACCTACTGACCGCAACAATCCAAGTAGACGGACTAACCCAAGAGGCTCAAGTTTGGATTGGGACAATCCTAATCGGAAGTGGTCAGATATGAGAACATCAAATCCAATAAGGCAGAACAGTGGAACATCAATACCAAAATTTGATAATTGGTCTCCGGGTAGAGGTATAAATAACACTTCGATAAGGAAATTAAATGAAGCAAATACAAAAACTCCTTTTAATAGGTCTACAAGTTGGGAGAATCCAAACTTTTCTGTCAACAGAAATCAGACTTCAACAGAAAGGTTCAGTCCTACACCAAATATTCGAAGAGAGAGCAATACCGGATTAGGTCTGGGTAATAACAATCGTAGTCTTAACACTCCTGATCATTTTTCTGGTATGAACAATCCTTCCATTTCAAGGACTGCCCCTTCTATGTCTTCGTTTAACCGTAATAGTTCAATTAGAACAAATTCAACTACGAATTCTCAGCCATCTTTCCCCTCATCTATAAATACTCCAAAGTTTGGACCTAGTTCTTCTTCATTCTCGTCACCAAAATTTGAGAGTCCTTCTTTTTCAGCACCGAGCACACCTTCTTTCTCAAGACCTTCTTTTTCAGCACCGAGCACACCTTCTTTCTCAAGACCTTCTTTTTCAGCACCGAGTACACCTTCTTTCTCAAGACCTTCAGGATTCTCCGGTGGTAGAATTGGTGGCGGATTTGGCAGAGGGATACGCTAAAAAAATAGAATAATGTTAGAAAAGGAGAAAGTTATGAAACGAGAGAAAACAGAGAGATATATCCATTTATTCTATATAGTAGTTATACTTCCTATAACTATTTTACTTACAGGTTGTCCATATTACTTTGATAACTCTAATGATTCAGACTACGAGCAGGGATTTAATGATGGTTTTGCACAAGATGACTATTATTGGGCAGGTTTTTATGATAGTTATGATACACGCGACGGTGGTGATATTTATTATCAAGGGGACCAGATTCCACAGGTTGCAAGTCCTGAGTATGATGTAGGGTATTATGATGGTTTATGGTATGCGTATAATGATGGCTATTTTGTAGAGTATGATTATGCCTTCACTATCGGGTTTAGCGAGGGATATGACTGCGGCTATCAAGTAGATTGGGCTACTTTTCTTGCGGTAGACCAGCATATTGAATGGTTAGACGGTGGATTTACTGATGGATACAATGATGGCTTTTCTGAGGGAAGGGTTTTTGGTGCTTACGATTATGTATATCAAATTCCTTATGACTGGTTGGATGCTATGATGGATTATCGTAATGGAACAGACCTGGAAATGGGCGGTGTTGCTACGGGGAACTATGGTCCTGTATACCTGTATGAGTGGGGAACAGACCCGAAGACACTTATGAAAAGTAATAGAACTAATGTAAAAGCAACCCGTTCAATAAGGCATCAAACGAGCCCTGACAGCATGAGTAAATTTAGTGAGCCAAATATTAGTTATAGAACACTGACGCCTGATGCAAAAGCGAAATATCAGATTATTCCGACAACCTCGCCTCGATATTCAGCACTGCCACTTACTCTTAAAACTTCTTGGCTTGAGCGTATCAATGAATATCTTTCTACAAGTGGACAATAGGGGAAAACTATTCTTTATGGTGTATAGTAGCCCCAGGTATCTCTGGCAGGTAGATAGGTTTTTCCCATAAGCCATTTATCAATGCAATGGGCTGACTCTCTGCCTTCTGAAATTGCCCAGACGACAAGTGATTGCCCGCGTCGTGCGTCACCAGCAGAAAAGAAACCCGGACGAGTAGTCATATATCGCTCATCCGTTTTTATTGCCTTCCCAAAGCGAGTTGAGCAAAGTTCGATTCCTAATTTTTCTACAAATACATCAAATTCAGGTGCTACAAAGCCCATCGCGAGGATTACAAGTTCACAGGGCAATTTCATTTCAGAACCCGGAATTTCTCTCATTCGTTTTTGTCCATTTTCATTAGTGAACCATTCCAATCGTACAAATTGAATTGCTTTGACATGACCACTTCCATCACCTTCAAAGGCTTTGGTCGAAACACTAAATAACTGTTCTCCACCTTCTTCATGACTGGACGAAATGCGGAGTATCATGGGCCATTGCGGCCAGAGATTATCGCCTGTCCTTTCTAATGGTGGACGAGGTAAGAGTTCAAGATTTACTACTGATTTACATCCTTGCCTGATACTTGTTCCTATGCAGTCTGAGCCTGTGTCGCCACCGCCAATTACAATTACATTTTTGTTTGTGGCTACTATTTCTTTTCCATCTATTTTCTTCCCTAATAATCTGCGTGTGTTCTGTGTGAGAAAATCTACCGCAGCATGAATACCTGCAAGAGAAGAGCCAGGAATGTTCATACCTGTAAATGTCCGTGCAACTGTTGAACCAATTGTGAATAAAACAGCATCATATCCTAACAGTCCTTCTGCGGGAATATTCTTACCAACTTCTGAGGAGCATCTAAAAGTGACGCCTTCATCAATGAGTTGGTTTAATCTTCTCCAAATGATGGATTTATCTAATTTAAAGCCGGGTATGCCAAACATTAACAATCCGCCGGGTTCATCAGCGCGCTCAAATACTTCTATGGTATGCCCTGCACGGTTTAATTGTTGTGCAGCGGCGAGGCCACTGGGACCTGAACCCACAATAGCAATTCGTTTTCCTGTGCGATGTTCAGGTGGTTCTGGTTTAATCCAACCTTCACGCCAACCTCGTTCAACAATTTCATACTCTATTTGTTCTATAGTCACAGGTGGTTCGTTAATCCCCAACACGCACGAGGCTTCACATGGTGCAGGACAGACCCGACCTGTAAATTCAGGAAAATTATTTGTAGAATGAAGTATTTCTAAGGCTCGTTTCCAATCCCCATCTTTGACCAGGTCGTTGAAATCAGGGATTTGATTTCCTAATGGACAACCGTGATGACAGAATGGGACTCCACAATTCATACAGCGATATGCCTGCTGCCGGAGTATTTCCTCAGGCAAGGAATGATGAAATTCTCGGAAATGTTTGATTCGTTCCTGAGGTGGGTCTTCAGGTCCCAATTCTCTTTTGAAAATCATGAAGCCTTTTGTCTTTTCGGGAAACATAATTATTCTCCAAGTTTTACCCTGTTTTTAACAAGGGTTTTTCCTGTTGTTGGTTCATTTTCTTTAATATGGCGGCGTAATCTTTGGGCATAACTCGAACAAAATTGTTTAATTCATTATCCCAATTTGTTAATATCTTATTTGCAATTGGACTTTGCGTATATAGAACATGTCGTTCAAGTAGATATTGAAGTTCTGGAATACTCTTTTCGTGCAGTGGTTTAAGTTCAACAGATTGAAGATTACACCTTATCTGAAATTGGTCATCAGGGTTATATACAAAGGTAATTCCACCTGTCATTCCAGCGGCAAAGTTTCTACCTGTTTTCCCGAGAATTACTACTCTACCGCCTGTCATATATTCGCAACCATGGTCGCCAATACCTTCCACTACTGCCCAGGCTCCTGAATTGCGGACACAGAACCTTTCCCCTGCCACACCACGAAAATAGACTTCACCACCTGTTGCACCATAAAGAGCCACATTCCCAACAATGATATTTTCTTCAGGAACTATATGACATTCTGCCGGTGGAGACACAATAATTTTACCTCCTGATAATCCCTTGCCAATATAGTCATTGGCTTCTCCTGTAAGATTAAGTGTGACCCCTTGAATGAGGAAAGCACCAAAACTTTGTCCTGCAACACCATAACAATCAATCCAGACAGTATCATCAGGGAGTTGTCCTGTATACATGCCTAAATGATGTCTTCGCGTCAATTCGCTGGAAAGAATAGTTCCCACAGTGCGATGAATATTTCTTACTTTAATAGAAAACCGAACAGGTTCTTTCTGTTCTAATGTGGGTTTAGCTTTTTCTAAAATGATATTATCGAGGGCTTTATCAATCTCATGGTCCTGCGTTTTACTGCAATAGAGGGTTGTTCCTTCCCATGGCTCTACACGGGCAAGCACGGCAGACAGGTCTACCTTCTTTGCCTTCCAATGGTCTGGGTAAGGTTCATATTCCAGAAAATCTGTTCGCCCTATCATATCATTAAATTTACGGAAGCCTAACTCTGCCATAATGCGACGCACTTCTTCTGCCACAAAGAAAAAGTAATTCACAACATATTCAGGTTTCCCTTCAAATTTCTTTCGCAATTCTGGATTCTGTGTAGCCACGCCGACAGGACAGGTATCACTATGACATTTCCGCATCATAACACAGCCACTTACGATTAAAGGTGCCGTGGCAAAACCAAATTCATCTGCACCCAACAGGGCGCCTATCGCTACATCTCTCCCTGTTTTTAACTGTCCATCTACTTGAACCTTGATTCGTTCACGCAGGTTGTTCTGAACGAGGACTTGATGTGTTTCAGACAGTCCCAATTCCCAGGGTAATCCTGCATGTTTTATAGAACTCAAAGGAGAGGCTCCTGTTCCGCCATCGTGTCCGCTTATGAGGACTAAATCCGCTTTCCCCTTAGACACACCTGCGGCAATAGTGCCTACACCTACTTCTGATACGAGTTTTACAGACACCTTAGCATGGGTGTTAGAATTTTTCAGGTCATATATCAATTGAGCGAGGTCTTCAATTGAATAAATATCATGATGAGGTGGTGGAGAAATGAGTTCCACTCCCGGTGTAGAATAGCGAACCTTAGCAATATGCTCATATACTTTGTATCCGGGCAACTGTCCGCCTTCGCCGGGTTTGGCTCCCTGTGCCATCTTAATCTGGAGTTCATCTGCATTCACAAGATATTCATTTGTAACACCGAATCTGCCTGAGGCAACTTGTTTGATAGCACTTCGTTTGCTATCGCCGTTTGGCTCAGGTATAAATCGTTTTGGGTCTTCACCTCCTTCGCCTGTATTACTTCTACCGCCAATATGGTTCATAGCCAGAGCGAGATTTTCATGGGCTTCACGACTAATAGACCCGTAAGACATAGCACCTGTGCAAAATCGTTTTACAATTTCCGAGGCAGGTTCTACCTCTTCTAATGGTATTGGATTTCCCTTTTTGAACTTCAAAAGACCACGAAGCGTTGCAAAGGTGCGATTGCGATTGTTTACCTCCTCAGAAAATTGTTGGTATTTCTGCCAACTATTTAATCGGGTTGCATGCTGAAGTAGTGCAATAGTTTCAGGATTCCACTGATGGAATTCACCTCTGTGTCGCCATTGATATACACCACCCGGGTCTAATTCATTTTCACGATATTTCAATGGATTATAAGCCATATCGTGTCGAGCCAAAGTCTCCTTTGCAATATCTTCAAAGTCTAACCCACCTATTCGTGAGGCTGTACCCGTAAAGCAGCGCTCAATTACTTCCTGTCCCAGCCCTAATGCCTCAAAAATTTGGGCACAACGGTAACTTTGCAAAGTGGAGATTCCCATCTTGGACATAGTCTTTAAAAGACCTTTTTCTATTGCTTTAATAAATTTCTTATGAGCATAGCCTGGGTATTCTTCTTTTATCTTTCCGTCTTCGACCTGATTGGATATTGTTTCAAACGCAAGATAAGGATTTATTGCACCTGCTCCATACCCACATAGCAAGGCAAAATGCATTACCTCACGCGGTTCGCCACTTTCCACAACAATACCACAACGAGTTCTTTTATGCACTCTAATCAAATGATGGTGAACCGCACCTGTTGCCAATAAACTTGGTATAGGTGCATGATGTAATCCGGCGCCTCGGTCAGATAAAATTAAAATTGTTGCCCCCTTATCTACATGTTGCTCTGCTTCCTTACAAATTCTGTCTATGGCAGTTAAAAGACCCTTACTTCCCTCTTTCACAGGAAATAGGGTGCTGATTACTTCTGCTCGATGCCCTTTCTTTTTCAAGTTGCGGATATAAGTAACTTGTGCATTGGTTAAAATGGGTGAATGTAAATGTATCATCTGGCAATCTTCTGGTGTTTCATCAAGTAGATTTGGTTCGCGTCCTATATCTGTTTCAAGAGACATAATAATCTCTTCACGAATCGGGTCTAACGGCGGATTGGTTACCTGTGCAAAAAGTTGCTTGAAATAATTGAATAGTAGTTGTGGCCGAAGTGACAGGACAGCCAGAGGAATATCGTTTCCCATTGAACCTACTGGTTCCTTACCCTGTTCTGACATCGGTTTGAGTAAGAGATTTATATCTTCTTGTGTATAGCCAAAGATTTTTAATCGCTTTTGAAGCGGAACTAATTCAACTGTGGGTCTAGTTTCTAATACTTCTCTTGGAAAAATGATTCGATTCATGTTGAGCCATGCTCTGTAAGGCTTACGATTAGCAAGTGTTTCTTTTATCTCTTCATCCTCAATGATTCGTTTTTCATTTAAGTCCACAAGGAACATACGACCGGGTTGGAGTCGCCACTTCTTTACAATCTTTTCTTGCGGTATGTCTAATACACCTACCTCGGAAGCCATAATAACTTGCTGGTCATTTGTAAGCCAATAACGGGCAGGGCGAAGTCCATTGCGGTCAAGCACGGCTCCAATATGGACGCCGTCTGTAAAAGCCATGCACGCTGGTCCATCCCATGGTTCCATTTTACATGCATGAAATTCGTAAAACGCCTTTTTGAAATCGGGCATGCTCTCGTGATTGCTCCATGGCTCGGGTAGCATCATTATCATTGAGTGCGCAACACTACGACCACCGCGAACAAGAAGTTCAAACGCATTATCAAATATTGCAGAATCACTGGCACCCTCCGTCAAAACAGGAATTATTTTTTTTATATCGTCTCCAAATAATGGACTTTTCAAATCAGATTCTCGCGATCCCATAAGATTAATGTTCCCACGTAATGTATTAATTTCTCCATTATGGGCAAGAAAACGAAACGGCTGCGCCAATTGCCAACTGGGCAAAGTGTTGGTGCTATATCTCTGATGAATTATGGCTAATGCACTTTCCATTTCAGGACTAACTAAATCTTCATAATACTTATCCATCGCTTCAGGCAAAAATAAACCTTTATAAACAATTGTTCTTGCAGACATACTGGGTATGTAAAAAAAGTCTTTTTTGTCACCTAAATATTTGCGAATTTTGCGAGATGCCGATTTGCGGATAATAAATAATTTGCGTTCAAACTCTTCAACACTTTGACAATTCACAGATTTAATAAATACCTGCTCAATCACAGGTTCATTAGAACGAGCCAGCCAGCCAATACTTTGTGAATCTCTTGGAACTTCACGCCAACCTAAAAATACCTGCCCTTCATCTAAAATGGTTTGCTTTATAATATCCTTACAGGTATTTCTCAATTGTGTGTCCTGTGGAAGAAAAACCATGCCAACTCCATATTGTCCTGAAGGTGGCAATTCAAAACCTAACCTCTCTGATTGCTTTTGAAAAAAGAGATGAGGCATCTGAAATAAAATTCCACAACCATCACCCGTTTCCGGGTCACAACCACAGGCTCCTCTATGAGTAAGATTAACTAAAACACGAAGTGCATCTTTTATTAATTGATGTGTTTTCTTTCCATCAACATTAACGATAAAACCTACGCCACAAGCGTCATGTTCAAAGAAGGGATTATATAAGGTGGGAAATTGTCGAGGCTTTTGTTGCATTTTTTAGTCTCCAAGGAAATTTTATAGTATAAATAGGAGATATACTAACATACAATATTGTATAAAATCAACAATTAATCATTAGTAATAATTCCATAATGTATCAAATTTATATTATAAAACAGAATTGATGTTAGCGAACGATTAATTTATTGGCAAAAATAGAAATTTCATACAAAAATGTATGTATATTAACCTGCAAAGTAATAAAACAAGAAAAACATTCTAAAACCAAATGTTTTTGTAATACAAAAAAAGATTGTGATTTATATTTTTATTTTACAAAAGAAAAATTGTTAAAAATTTGATTATGTTAAATTTTTATTTTACTTTAATGCTTTTTTATGTTAGCATAATAAGAGACAGTTTAATTCTTCATGATTAAGGAGACTGTGATATGAACACAGAAAAGCAATTAGAGAATGAAGGGGGTGAGACAAAACTTATTGAGGAGGAGGAAAAAAGGGAGAGAAAAATATGTATACTTCAAGCAGTGTGGTTTAAGAAACCGGATGGCTCGAAACTTTACAATGAATATCTGGCATTAGCAAATCCGATAGCAGTAAAGCATGGTGCATATAAGGTAGTAGGTCTGGTTCCTCGCGAAATTCTCCGTGGCGGTTTTCGTCCTGATTATCTTTCTATAATTGAATGGCCCTCAATGTGTCATTACTATCAATTCTTAAAAGACCCACAGTATCAGCACATTGCGTCTATGCGGGACGAAGCCATTGAAAAAACAATTGTGATTGATTGCTGTCGTGTCAGTTGATTTTTAATTGTGAGATTTGTTCGTTTGAGTTGGATTATTCCCATTGGGTCCGAAGGTGCATACTTTTAAGTTGTGTTAATTGATAGTAGCCGTAATGTGATAACGATGCGCCTCTCCCTGTATCTTTTACTCCTGTCCATGGTAGTGCAGGGTCTAAATAATCACAACGATTCATATAGAAGGTTCCCGTTTCTACAAGTTCTCCAATCCTTTTTGCTCTTTCAAAATCGGAAGTCCAGATGGAAGCCGTTAAGCCATAAGGGCTATCGTTCATATACTGAATAGCCTCTTCATCACTATTGACTGGGAGAATGCCAATTACTGGTCCAAAACTTTCCTCTTGCATCAGTGAACATTTTTGAGGTGCATCAATCACAACCGCAGGTGCGAAAAACTGTCCACAAGTAGGCACATCAAACTCCTCAGGGCTTACTACTAATTTACCGCCCATGGCTACTGCCTCTTCTACTTGCTGTTTCAAGAAGTTGCGAGCAGATGCTACTGCCAGAGGACCAATAGTTGTTTCTTTAAGCATTGGGTCGCCTAATTTATATTGTTGGGTCAGTTCAACAAATGATTCCACAAATTTGTTATAAATATTCCTGTCTACATAGATTCGTTCTACTGCACAGCAGGATTGACCAGCATTGTAAAAGGCACCGTCTACACAATTAGCCACAGCAAAATCAAAGGGAGCATCGGCACAAACATAAGCGGGGTCTTTCCCACCTAATTCCAGCCCTTGGTTAATAAACCGTGTAGAAGCGCTTTGCACAATCTCATGTCCGCCACGCACTGAACCCGTAAAGGAAACGAAACCTATTTTAGGATTTTTTATTATTGCGTCAATGACTGGATGGTCAGTTATAATGTCCTGGATTAATCCATCTGGGGCGCCGGCTTTTTCAAATGCTTCTACAAAGGCTTTCCCGCAAAGTGGGGTCAGCCTTGCATGTTTAACAATGACGGCATTCCCCGCCATAATTGCGGGAACAATCACATTCACAGCGATAAGGAGAGGATAGTTCCATGCAGCAATATCAAGCACAACACCAATAGGCTCATGACGAATATAACGGACAAATCCCGGCTTCTCAGGGAGGTATTCATCGGCTAAGGTCTTTTCTGCAATGGAAATCATATATTGGGCACGGTCAAGCATGGTATTAATCTCGTTCTGCGATTGCCACAGCGGTTTCCCCATTTGTTCAGTAATGTCGCGTGCAATCTTATCGCGAGATTTATCAAATTCTTCCATAAATCGAAGACATAATTCCTTACGCTGTTCAATAGGAGTAAATCGCCATTGCTGAAAGGCTTTGTATGCCTTTTCAACCTTGGCATTGGCTTCATCAAGGGTATCTTTATGAAATGAATAAATTTCCTTTTCCGTGTAAGGATTAATTACTTTTAATTCTTTTGATGACATTTTTATACTCCTTATTTATGATGTTTTGTTTGAAATAAAATTCAGAGGTTTTATGAAATAATGGATTAGTCTAAACAAAATACCCTGCCTGTTTCTAACTCATAGAAGGCAGGAACAATTTTTATTTCTCCTCGTTGTTCTGCTTCTGCAATGGGTTTGCTAATTTCTCGTATCTTTTGGGCAATGTTTTTTGCATGTTCACAAGCACATAAATTTATAAATTGCTGTATATCCGCAGGATGTTTTTCTTTTTGAATTATAGATTGAACAACAGGGGTGATATGTTTGAACAATTCGTAAAGGTGAGTATTTTCATCGTTTTGTGCATTATCCATTTCTTGCAAGGAATTCACAAC
>DAOOVZ010000005.1:0-35621 GCA_035370665.1 Candidatus Hydrogenedens sp. | reverse complement strand
AAAACTATCGAATGTAGACAAGGTGCAACTTTTTAAGAAACAGACAGGAATGTCTGTTCTACATGAATGTCTATGCTACACAACTCTAAAAAAATACCAAAATTCCATTTGGTGATTATGTATAATAATAAGGCACAAATAATATTTTTTGTATGTCTATTAACATTTATGATAATGGATAATTTATTTGTATATGTTGTTTTTATTAAAATAAAGGAGGAAACAAAAAGATAAGGGTAAGAAATGCGAACTATACATATCCAGGTCAAAGATGACCACCTTGAAACCATCGGTAAAACCCGACCTTTAAATGCAATCGTTGAACTTATCTGGAATGCTCTTGATGCAGAAGCACAACAGGTTCATGTTAGATTCGTTGAAAATGAGTTGGGAGGATTAGATTATATTGATATTATTGACGATGGGCATGGCTTAAGATTTGAAGACGCGTTAATATCTTTCAGCAACCTGGGTGGTTCATGGAAAAAGGATGAAAATGTTACACCAAATGAGAAGCGAATCTTGCACGGGAGGTATGGGAAAGGTCGCTTTCGTGCCTTTTCCCTTGGAGATAGTGTTACATGGAAAAGCACTTATCTTGAGAAAAATAATTATTACCAATTCTATATAATAGGTAGTGTAGAAGACTTGACTATATTTGAGATTTCCGAGCCAGAGCCCATTTTAGAACACGAAGCCACATCAGGCATGTATGTCCGTATTGCACTGCCGAGCAATAATTCTAATCTTATTAGAGGAATACTTGCTACTGAAGAGATAACGGATATATTTGCCCCTTATCTGATGCAGTATCCAAATGTAAAGATTATCTATGATGGTATAATTATTGACCCACAAAATGTGCAGCAGAATAAATATGAGTATTCGTTAAATGAAATTGTTGTTCCAAGTGGTCAGAAGATAAATGCTATATTAACTATTGTTGAATGGAACACGCCGGGTAGAAGAGGACTTTTATTCTGTGATGAAAATGGTTTTACAAGGTTCATTCCTTTTCCACGTTTACATTTTCGAGGTTTTAGTTATACCGCCTATTTCAAGTCTCAATATATAAAACTTTTAGACCAGCAAGGCTTGCTACAGGTAGATGAACTCTGTGAGGATGTTCGTTTTTTAACTCAATTATGTAAGAAAAAACTTCGCGGACATTTTATTCTTCGTGAGGCAGAAAAATCTCAAATTATGATACAAGACTGGAAGGATGATGGAATCTATCCTATAAGTCCTGATAAATTTTCTAATCCCGAGAATGATATTACAGTTAAGATATTTGAATTATATGCTACGCATCTTTTTCATGTGGTTCAAGAACTGAATGATATTCCTAAAACGACTCAGCAATTAATCCTGAAACTTCTTTACAAACTTGTTCAAACAGAGCCCAATAAAGTTGCACATCTTCTTGACGAGATTATTTCCTTACCTGAAGATAAAGAATCAGAAATCCAAAAATTATTAGCATAAACCTTAAAAATATGGAACAAAAATTTTCACTTATAGAAACGCGACAAAAATTACCTTTTAATAAATATAGCATCTTTATTTTGGTTTTTGTTCTGATATTTTTTTTATTTTCACCTATAACTTTTGCTCAGAGTTTTATGGAAGATTTGTTCAGGGGTAAGTTAATTTCTTCTGAGCTAGGTGTCTGGGTAATATACGAAATAACAGATAAATCTACCAATAAATCTGTTTTTTTAAGGCAGGCAATTACAGGCATTGAAAAAATAGATGAAAAGACGACAGGTATCTGGCTAGAATCTGAAATTATCCCATTGGAAGGTTTTCCATCTGTGTATCGCGTTTTAATATCCTATGACTCAAATGGGAAAGAAAAGGTTCATAAAATAGTAATACGCGAAGGGGCAGATGCTCCTCAAAACATAGATGTTAGTGCTATGCCAGATGTGGACATAAATCAGGATAAATATTCAAAGAAAAAATTGATAGGTGAAGAAGAAGTTCAATATAAAAATGGTAAGATTAAAACTAAACATTATAAAATTGAGGAGGATAATAAATCTAAAGAGGTTTGGCTCAATGATGAGATTAAACCTCTTGGCATTGTTAAATTATCAACTAACGAAGGAGATATGATTTTAATCAAGTTTGGTAAAGGTGGAGATGAGGGTAAAAGTGCACTCGATTTGCCTGCACAAAAGAATATTCCACCAAACTCACGGAAACCACAAGTAGATGTTTCAACAACAAACAATCAAGGAAAATAGCAGTTTCGTGTTTATTCTTGACTTCTATTTGGTAATATTAATGAAATAAGAAATAATCGGAATAGGTCAGTAAAAATTAAATAATGTTTAAAAATAGTAATTACAATATTTCAGTAAAAAGGATATTTGTAATTACTTTTCTTTGCAGTTCTACATTTTTTTTGTTCACAATTACTATTGCTTGTAAAACCGCTACTGAGAAGAAAGGCAAAGAGAAAAAGGTTACTGAGATAGAACTGATTCCTTTTGTGCCAGACAATTCCGTCTCTACAATTCGATACATAAAAGGGACATATCCAAATATTTTTAGTCCTGAAAGCCAGGCAACCTGGGTAATAACAGATTCTACCTCTCCTTCTCGTCAATTGTCCATTGATATTGTTTTGGTCTCTTCGTTTCAAGATGCAAGCATTGCTTATGATTGTGTTCGTTTGCGAGGCTTTAATGTCTATATGATATTAAATGAAAATACAGAGATTTATCCTATCCAGATTATCATAAACAAACCATTAGAAGATACACCGTCAGTAGTCCCTCAAAGATTTAAAAAACGAGTTACACTTACCTTTCCTTGTAGTGTTCAGGAGATACTCATTCCCAAAGAGAGAATAAAGGATACTCAGATTATTCTTATTTTAAATGGTTTCGATACAACTTTTTGTTTCTCCTGGAGTCCAAAACAATTGCCTATGGAAGTTCCTTTGTCTATGGAACTGAAAAATAGTCATAAAATTTTTGAAAAAACAAAAACCCTTACCCAAAAGGTATTAAATTGGACTCACATCTTTGACTGATTCTAATATCAATAGAACGAGAAAGAAAACCAAAAAAAGAAAAAAACAGGTAAAAACTACACCAAAACAAGTTTTTTTAATTTTCTTAAAAATATTGAGTAGTTTACTTGTTCTTCTTTGTATCAGTTTACTTATTCTTCATCCGGCAAGAGATTACTTATTAGGCAGATTTATAAATAACGCTTTATCAAATAGTTTAAAAACAAATATCTATTTTGAACATATCAAACTAAACTTTTGGGATTTCTCACTCAACATTCAAAATTTAAGAATAAAAAATCCTGAAAATTTTCCAAAAGAGTCAGCAATCCAATCAAATCTTATACAAGTCAAGTTCCACATCTCTCCCGCCTTTAACTTATATTACAAATTGTATTTTAAAGATTTAACCTTTAATTTGTATTACATCCCTGGTAAAGGCACAAATATCGGAACTCTGTTTAATTTTTTACAAAAACAGGCACAGAATAAAAAGGATTTATTATTGTTTGAAATAAGTTCAATAAAGATTGACAAAATAAACATTATTATTACACAGAACCTTGAACCCCAAAAGTATGAGATTAACAAGCCCAGTTCCTTCACTTTACAGGAAAGGACTGATTCCGACAGCCTTAAAGGTATAGACCTTTTGAAACAGATTATAACCACTTATATAATTGACAACATCAATATACCAGAAGATTTTCGCGTAAGTTTAATCAATGATATAAAACAAAATACAATATAAAAGGAATTTATATACATAATGTCAAATCATATTAATCAGGAAAGGAACTGATGGCACAGGTTGAATTAAAAAGGCTGACGAAAATATATCCAAACGGTCTTGTCGCAGTAAAAGATGTAACTCTTACCATTGAGGATAAAGAGTTTATAGTTCTTGTAGGTCCATCAGGCTGTGGGAAAACTACTACATTACGAATGGTAGCCGGTTTAGAAGAGATAAGTTCAGGCGATATTTATATTGACGGGAAATGGGTAAACAATGTTCATCCCAAAGACCGGGATATTGCTATGGTATTTCAGAACTATGCACTATATCCACACATGACGGTTTATAAAAACATGGCATTCGGATTAATGCTAAGAGGGATTTCAAAACAAGAGATTGATAAACGAGTGAGAGAAGCAGCAGAGATATTAGGTTTAACGGATTACCTTGGCGCTAAACCACGAGTCCTTTCAGGTGGACAACGACAAAGAGTAGCCGTGGGAAGAGCAATTGTTCGAAACCCCAAAGTTTTTCTTTTCGATGAACCCTTATCCAATCTTGATGCAAAAATGCGAGTGCAAATGCGAGCGGAAATATCTAAGTTGCACCACCATCTAAAAGCAACCATAATTTATGTTACTCATGACCAGATAGAAGCAATGACTATGGGCGACCGTATCGTAGTAATGAACAATGGTATGGTTCAACAAATTGGGACTCCACTTGAGTTGTATAATAGACCTGTAAATAAATTTGTAGCAGGTTTCATTGGTAGTCCTCCAATGAACATGATTGAAGGAACGATAATAGAAAAAAAAGGGAATTTATATTTTTCTAGGCAAGAAGAGAATATTGAATTAAAAATACCTGTAACAAAACAAGGAAACACGAAAACCTTTGCAAATAAACAGGTAATTTTGGGTATAAGACCAGAAGACATCACCAATAATCAGAACCAGATACCGAAATTAGGTATTTCTATCCCTGCTACCGTTGAAGTCGTAGAACCTACAGGAGCAGAAATGAACCTCTACCTAAATACAGGGACAACCACAATTACAGCACGGGTAAAGATGGATAACGAACCTCCTATTGGGAAACCTTATGTAGTGGATATTGATGTTGAAAAAATTCATTTGTTTGACCCCACAACAGAACAAGTTATTGTTTAATCACTACTTACCTAAAATCTATCAGGAATCATAAAAAGATGCAAGAGATTGTTGAAAATATAGAGAAACAGTTTAGACTTTGTTTCAAGATAGAGCCTGAAATAATTGTCAAAGCACCAGGTAGAGTAAATATCATAGGAGAACATACCGACTATAATCATGGTTATGTTCTTCCCATGGCATTAGAGCAGGGCATATATATAGCAGGCAGGAAAAGGAATGACTCATTACTAAATTTTTATGCGACCAATATGAATCGTCAAAGTATTACGGGCATAAATTGTCCTGCTCTCAATCCGTTAGAACCATGGATGAATTATATTATGGGTGTATCTTACGAACTCAAAAAATTGGGATACCATCTATCGGGTATTGATAGTGTAATATACGGGGATGTTCCGATAGGATGTGGTTTAAGTAGTTCCGCAGCACTTGAAATGGCTACATTAAAATTATTTGAGGGATTAGAAGGCTTTATATTAGATGACCCTGAATCTGCAAGATTAGGACAGCGAGTAGAGAATGAATTCCTCGGATTGAAAACAGGGATTATGGACCAATTCATATCCAGATGTGGTAAAAAGGGACATGCCTTATTTTTGGACTGCCGAAACTTAAATTATGACTTAGTTCCTGTTGACTTACCCGACTACACCTTTGTAATCGCGAATACAAACTGTCCAAGAGGACTAACCGGTTCAAAATATAACGAACGAGTAACAGAGTGCGAAAAAGCACTCATAACATTAAATTCGTTTTATAAAAAAAATGCTACGCACCTGAGAGATTTTACAATTGAAGAGTTAACTCAAATAAAAGAAACAATGGCTCCTATCCCTTATAAACGGGCTTATCATGTGCTAACAGAGAATAGTCGTGTTCTATCCTGCGTTGAGGTATTAAAAATGGGTGATGTTCAAAAGGTAGGTGAACTACTTAACGAATCTGATTTTAGTTTACAAAAATATTATGAAGTTACAAATCATCAACTCGAGGTAATTACTGACATAGCACGAAACATAGAAGGATGTAAAGGAGCAAGAATGACAGGTGCAGGTTTTGGTGGCTGCACTATTAATTTAGTAGAAAAACCACACATAGAAAATTTTATTAACACTCTTATTGAAAAATATTACAAAGCAACAGGTATAAAAGGCTCCTGCATTATCTCCCAGCCCTCTGATGGAGCAACTATAATAAAAAACAACAAATAACAATGCGAGATGCCTAAAAAATATCCTTTTGCCTTATCATAATAATTCGTTATAAAAACAAAATCGTAAAACAAGTAATAATTTTTTTTAGAAAATACTGTGCTATTTTTTGTATTAAATGGTGATAAAACACCCTGACCACAGGACATTTATATCCAAAATAGAAGTATTAAAAGCAATAATACTCAAAATACATCCTTGCCATTTCACAATTATAAGCGGTTAAAGAGATTACGCTAACATTAATTGTGGAATATTACATATTATCCGTGTAATAATTTATATTTATTGTAATTATTTCGTAGTAAGTGTGGTATAATTATTTTAATTATGTTAAAATTTAACTAAGGATAATAAATATTACATAATTTATATTTAAGGATAAGAAATAGATTATGGGAAAGAATAAACAAGGTAATGGATTCACACTTGTAGAAATTATGGTAGCGGTTGCTATCTTTGCATTTGTCATTGGGGTAACGGCTGTTTCATTAATTGCCTTTCATCCAAACTTACAGGTTCAGAGAGAACATATTCAGACATTACATTCATGCCGCGCTGTAATAGAAGCAATTCGAGAAAAGAGAAAAGATTTTTATGTAGGTAGTGATGGATTTAATTGGGAAGGTTTTTATGCGTGGATAAATGGAAGAACATCTGACGACTGGTTATCCATGGTAACAACCGAGGAACATCCTATTGCTATACCAGACCTGCAAATTGATGTGGCATGCAGAGACATTCAGGGAGAAGAGGCTGGCGGCACAGATAATCCTGTTCAAATATTTGTAACTGCTACATGGACATCCTCGCGTGGATATACACTTAATGATACCGTAGCAACAATTTTAACCTCGAGATAACTTAAGGATTTTTTATGGGAAAAAGTTATTTTGGTTTTACATTGATTGAGATGACTATCTCAGTTGCTCTATTGGGCATTATTTCATTGCTAAGTTTCATAGCATTAGAATCATCTGTAAAATCTTCAACACTTGCTGCTGCGCAGAATGAAATTGACTCGGCGCTTCGGGATACTTTCAATGGACTTTCAGAAGTTGTTAAACAGGCTTATACAACAGAATCCACTAATGTTACCCCTCCTACTGCTCCTAATGGTGTAGAACCAATTCAGGTGCAAAATGAAGGGTACTCTATACAATTTTTTATACCTGTCCCTGTAAATACCCCTGCTCTCATTCAGGCATCACAACCTATAACTATTATGTATGAGAATGAAGACCATTCTTCTGAAGAAAATCCTCCAAATGCTATTCTTGATGATGGTGAAGATACAAATAATGACAAGGCGTTAACCCGCAGATTAGTAATGATACAAGGAAATAATCGTAGGGTTTTGGGAAGTGCAAATTGCATTAGTAATGTAGAATTTCAATTGTTACCTGACCGTAGCAATTCTTCTGACCAGGCAACAATTTTATATGTATATCTTGAAGGTTCAAAACGCATGGGACCCGGCATGGGACCATTAATCCGTGCTGAACTATCAGGAACAATAAAATTAGAAAATTAGGAGAATAGACATGAATAATTTTCAGGGAAAGAATTCTGGTGTTGCTCTTATCTTTACAACAATAGCAACTATTGTCATTCTGGGGGCAGTTAGTTTCGTTATTTTGACCGTTATTAATAACAAAAGAGAAACAGATTTTTCTTCAAATGATATTATTCTTAGAGAAGCGGCACAAGGAGGAATTGACCTTGCAATAAAAAGGCTCTGGAATGATTATCTAGAAACCAGTGGAAATACAACACGAAACTGGGCTTCTTATCGCTATTATCTTGACAATTCCCTTGCTATTCCAATCAACGAAGATTTAAACTTCAATGGGACAAAGGATACAGATGAAACGGGTAACGGAAATGGTGTGTTTGAAACATATCCCGCAGGATATGACCGTCGAGGTTGGGCTTTGTTAGGTGAGCCTTTCGTATTTCGTGACCCTTCTACCAATCAGGAAATTGCACAAATTGACAGTGTTCATATTGCAAGATATGACGAGTGGAGTCGCTCTTTTTTAACTATAACATCAACTGCGGAGCGAAATGGAATTACACAAACTGCTGTTCAAATTGTTAACATCGGTGGAAGAGTAAGTCCACACACTGAGTTTGCCGTGTTAGCCAACAATATAAGTTGTATCCTTTGCCATGCTGAATTTCAGTCTCTCAATTTATATAGGAACAATGACCCTGACAATTACAATACTTTTGACCGTATAAAGGTTGCTTCACTTGAATCTATGCTAGTGCGACCAGATGAAGCAGATAGTCGGACCGCAGGGACTCTATATACCCGGGGCAGAGTTTACAAACCTGATGGAACACAATTTAGTGCGAGCCAACTCCAGAGTTCAACATTAAAGGCTTATAAAATAAATAGCACTAATGGAAAAATTGTCCAAAATTCGTCTGGGCAAATGACAATTGTTAATTTGCAAAATGCAGGAAAAACTCCTACCGGCGACCTTGTTCAATTTTCAAACCTTTATATGGACTACCCACTTGACGAGCAGAAACAAACAGATGGCTTGGTGCCCAACAATTTTCCAGCACCCTTCCCTGATGACAATAATAATCGGATTGTAGATGATGAAGAATTTGAGATAGTTTTGAACACGGCTAATGGAAGGATTAGTTTTGAAAATCCAATTATAGAAGGAGAGTCACCTCCACCGGGACAAATAACATCTGGCGTTGCTTATGGTGTTCCTGATGGTTCTGTTTATACACCCTCAGATATAAACAATCCTCTTCCAATCACATCCAATTCTGCTTTAACAAGTTTGTCTAATGAGGGCATTTATGAAGGTAATCTCATTCTTCTCGGAACTGAGCAGGACCCTATTCAAATAGAAAGAACTGTTGCGGTGGACGGTGATTTGGTCATTGCAGGGAAAATTCGTGGAGAGGGACAATTATTAGTTAGAGGTAATGTATATGTTGTTGGTGATGTAACTTATGATGACGCTCCCGGCGAGTTTGGCAAAGCACCCGATGGCACTACTAATGCCTTTGCTCTTGTAGCAGGCGGAAGTATTATGATAGGAGACTATTTAACAGTGCGTGGTGTCAACCATAGTGCAAGGGATGGTGAAAAATTTCCGCAATGGGACCAGTATAGTATCCATGCAAGAGAAGCACATAAAACAAATTCAGTAACAATTAACAAAAAAACAGAAACCCTTAAATGGGGATATTTTGACCCTGATTCGGTTGATGCAGGGCAAACTGTATCAGGAAGAAAAGGTCAACAATACAGTTTTACTACATCCGAATTAATGCTGTTTAATCGCATGGAGTTGCAAAAAGCATTAGCGGACTCAAGTTATACTCCAAGGTTTTATGGACTACGGGCAAGTCAGCCAGATAAAATTTACATCTACGACGCTACTGACGAACATGCCGTAAAATATAATGACGCTGGCGTAAAATTATTAAGTAATTATTTAGTGCAAAAAGGATTACCTCTTGAAATTATGTCCAGAGCCACTTATCACTATTGCAATCCCAATCAGAACTGGATTAGTGAAGACATATTGAGGCATATATGGTTCAATGATGAATTAACTCGCCCTTCTTCTGGAAGACCCTTCCAGTTTGATGGCTTACTTTATAGCAACAACTCAATCTGGTGTATTGTTAGAAGTCGGGCAAGACACAATTCCAATACTTATGGTAAGATGATTATTCGTGGCGGAGTCGTCGCTGCTGACTTGGGCGTGTTCATTCCGGCTGATAACGGAGTAGGCATAGGTTTAACCATGTATTATGACCCACGGGTAAGAAGATTCTTAGAAATTACTGACCCTAATGTTGTAAGTTATAGAAAAATTGCTTTCTATTTTAAATAAGTAAATAAACATCAATTTTGTGTTTTGAAAGGGGGAAAAGTGCGTAGATTATTTGTCATAATGATAACAGCCTATTTTTTTACTTTACTAGATTTCTATTCATTTTCGGACACTTTCTATCTTAAAAATGGAATTAGTTTCAACGGAAAAATTATTGAAGAATCTCCAGATGGTATTTACACAATAAAAGCAGGTCCTAATACACTGAAGTATCTTAAAAATGAGATTGATAAGATTGAAAAGAATGACGAAACAGGCGAGATTAATTTAGAAAAAGCGAAAAAAGAATGGGAAGAAAAGGACAAAATGTTGACAGAGAAAACGGGGCTTAATAAAGACCAGCGTGCTCAGGTTGAAGCATTGATTAATAGCCTACAATGGGGGGAAGAAATAGGCCGAATAGGTGCAAAAAATGGATTATTAGAACTACAAAAATCTATGGACATTTATCCATACCTTGAATATTATCTACCATCCATTTATCCAGTAGTGGCACCTCACATTTTAGAGATTATGTTCAAGATAAATAAAGATAAAACAGTCAAGATTTTAAGAGATAAAATTTACGACCCTGCACCCATGATTCGTAGCAAGGCAATAGAATTATTAGCAAGTGCCAGAGATGTAGAAAGTTATAATTCAATTGTTCGTGGACTTGTTGACCCAGACATAGATGTATGTATTATAGCCTGTTATGCTGTTGCCTATATCGGGTTGAAATCCGCTACCCCTATCCTTATAGAAAACCTTAACCATCCAGAACCACAAGTGGTAAACTCATGCATAAAAGCCTTAAACGATTTGTGGAAAGCGGAATTAAATAATCAAAAGATTGAGACTCTCAATGAATGGAAAACATTCTGGGAACAGCATAAAAACGAGATAAACGAACCACCTATTTACAAAAAAGATTTAGAACCTCTTGTAGATAAAAATTATAAGTTTGTAATTGGGTAGAAACGCTATATTATAACAATATAATTTAAGTAACTCGATGTTAAAGTGTTGTTACTTCTTCTAACTTTTTGTTAGTTAAGTTTTCTACCTCTATCTTATACTTGCTCGGTGCTACTATATGATACTTTATCGCATTTTCATCTTGTTTCCATTCAATTTGCAAGGATTCTGATTCCCCTATCGGAATTATTCCGGAGCAATACTCTAATTTTATTGGTTGAAATACTATTTTGACCTTTTTGTTTACGGTGTCTAATTCTTTTACTCCTAAGGCGACTCTATCAAAGATATATACTATGTGGGAAGCGAAGCCGTGATTTAAACTTGCTTCATCGCCGACATTTTCCCAGAGAGTTCCTGTTTTTTGAGCCATATAGTCTAAATAACCAATAGATTCGTCAAGGACTTTATCTCCTTCATCACTTAAAGTCAATAATTCTGCACGAAGCACATTTCCAATGAAGGCGTTTGCAAGGTGCACTTCTGGATACTTGTTGTTTTCCTTACGATGTGGTCCAAAATCATTTTTAATTATGTTCCACAAATCAGGATGTGTTTCCTTAGTTGCCACTTTAAAGAAGAATGCAAAATATTGGCATACTTCAGTCCTATTTTGAGTCACCTCTAATTTGCCATTCTTCCGGAGTGCATTATCCACAAAGAAAGTCCCGTCGAAAGATTGTTCGCGTATCTTGTTTCTAACTTTTTCTGCCTCTTGTTTATACTCAGGTAAATTGTATAGTTCTGCTACGGTATCAAGCACCCCTGCAAATAACATATTCGAGGGATAATTTACATCCTGGACAAAATCATTTGCTTTTGACCATTCTACGAACACCCAACTTGGCAATTTTTCCAGAAGTCCATCAGAATTTTTATATTGGTCAAAGAATTTAACCAGAGCAAGCACTTTTGGTTTAAGAGCATTTACTAAATCCCAATCATTACTGCGTTTTGCATATTCGCCGAGTTCAACGACAAACCACATTGCCCAGTTAGGGATAAATGTTCCGTCATTATGGTCAGAAGGATAGCACATAGGCAACATACCATCAGGGAGAAATTCATATTTTGGCGGTAGCATAAAGTTTTCAAGGAAATTCTTTTCTACAGAGGTATTTCCCGTTAAAACGAGCCCTGCACGAGAAGTAAAGAAGGAATCACATAACCATCCTGCGCGCTCTCTATGCGGACAATCCATAAATATATCCACAGCGTTTTGTGCAAAAGTGGCTCTGCCTGCCTCAAATATTCGGTTGATTCTTTCATCAGGACATTTGAACTTTGCTTTTTGTGCTTCTGGATTTTCATACAGTCTTATACCTGTAAAAATAATAGAACTTGCCACATTTGTATTAGATAGTTGCATATATCTAAATGTGTAGGGTTCTATTGATTCAAATTCATATTCCCCCTTCTCAGTAAATTCTAATGGGATTACATTATGACAACCTAACCTTTTCCAATCTACCATATCGTTTCTCAACATTTCATCAAAAGTTATAAATACTTTTGTAGGTTCTTCTACTTTTATTTTTAGGAAAACAAAACCTGTCATACTTCTTCCAAAATCAAATACTTTATATTGTGCAGAGTTTATCTGTACTGGGAAAGAACAATCTTCGTTTAAATATTCACCTTTTTCAATTGTCATTTTTTGGAAATCTTTAGGTGGAGAATACTCAAGTTGGTCAAAGGGATAAGCAAGAAAAGTAGCCCTTGGCTCTACGCCTTTATTTACCCATGGCTTTTCAATAGGCTTCTGTAAATCTACTTTACCTTCCATTAATAATTTCGTAGGTAAAACCTTTTCAAAAGTAGGTATAGGAACACCGCGGGTAATAAGAGCCTTGTTTTCGACTATCTCTACTTCATACGGATTTGGTGTGTTTTCTTTTTTCCCAATCCAATCTAAGGAGTGTGAGGCTAACTTATACGCTTCTGTAAATCCTCGCTGGAAACTATATCGTTCAACCTTTTTATATTTATAGTTCAAATCAAAACCTACAAAAGGATTTGAAGATGAACCTGTTGCACACAGGACCTTATCATCCTGTATAACCTCTGCCTGAATAAATCCGGGCTGATTTGTAATTCCATATCCATTTACATTATAGGCAATTGCTTCAATCGCAAGTATATTTTCACCCTCCTGTAAAAATTTGGAAAGGTCAACTTCATCAACTCGATAAAATCCATGAGGTCCCCTTGCAGGACCATAAAGCACAAACTTACCATTCAAACATACTCGATAAGAATTGTGTCCTACGCACTTTAATTTAACTCCATCTAAATTCTTAACATCAAAGAATGCTCTAAATCCCGCATAGTCATTCATCTCTTTAGTTCTGCCTTTTAACCAGATAGGTTTACCTTCTTTGAAATTTACAGATGAAACATCTGCCAGAGATTGCAATGAGAGACTCAATAGCATAACCGACAAAATTAATACACTCCCTACTATTTTGCTCATATTCCTTTCCTTCTTTTAATTTTGTTTTATTTGACTTAAAATATCTTTTACAAAATCATTATCAATGTTTATAACATCAATAACGCTAAAGAATAATGCCATATCATCTTTAAATTTTTTAAGACCCAACAAACATTGTGAAATTTCTTCTTCTGATAAATCATCTACATAATATTTCACACCACATCTATTTAACAAATCTGTAATCCATTCCACTTTATTCTGTTGAAGTCTGCTCATGCAAAAAATACCAAAGGCAACCAGATTGCCGTGCAAAAATTGCCTATGTGTTAGATATTCTGCATGGTAAGCGACAATATGTTCTGAGCCTTCTTCTGGTCTTGCGTTCCCGTATATATTACATAGTTCAACCTCTTTACAATACAAATCTACAATAGTATCTATCCCTTTCGGAGTAACATGATATATTTCATTTGCCATTTTATCTACTTCTGCGAGACAGGATTCTGCCTGTCTGGCTATATATTCATCATACTTTTCATCTATATTTTCCACTGCACATTTCCAATCCCAGAGAGCAGTATGTATACTTAAAATATCTGCAACACCTGCCCTATTCAAGTTATCAGGTGCATCTTTTATTAATTCATAATCCACAATTATTTTATCTGGTATAATATTTCCTACATAACGCACTACATTATTTTCTCGAACAGCGATAGACGGGGTAAATGGGGCATCAACAGATACTATGGTAGGGACTAATATCAAAGGTATTTTCTTTTTCCATGCGATATATTTTGCAAGGTCACAACTTACTCCACCACCGAGCCCAATTACCCAATCAAAATCAGGCAATTCCTTTTCTATCTTTTCGATTGTTTCCAAATTCATTTTTTGTGCCCACAATATCTGTGATGGACTCCATTGAATATGTTTATTGAGCACATTCCAGGGTACTTCCATTGTAATTGCCAAAGTTCTACCCGATAATTCATTCAATAATTTAATGATATTGTTTCCACGAAATATATGGTCAAACAAATTTATCATTTTACAGAGAAATCCCCTTGCCTTTCTCTATCTAATAACCCGGATTTTAAACTTTTTGTATTATCTATAATTTATGGTAAAAACGATTGGAAATCGTATAAGGCAAATTCTTGTGTTGCAGCGTCTAATGGAATACCATTTTCGTCATCATTTGCAACAGCGACATATCCCATTAACGAGGCAGCATCAATTATCAAGTTCATCAAATTAGAACCAGAAATAGCACTTTTTTGGGTTAAAGTATATAAACCTAACCCATCAAATTGCCCATAATAATTTTGTATCACCGCAAAGATATTATCCGCTCTCTGCGATGTATCTGCATCGTATACAATATTACTCAAAACATTAGGATAGTAATTGTCGTTTTCATCATTATCTCGAATTAGTATTCTATTATCTGATTTTATCATATATTTTGCACCTCTTGATTCATATCTACCATCGCTAAGCAAATATGTATGTAAACGGCCTAAAGAAGAAGCATCTACCCATTCAGACATAAAGTTCAGTCTATTTAAGTCATATAAAGCGGTTCGGAAAGCAGTGAGCATATTTTCATTAAGGTTTATGATGGTTTCTCCTAACACAGGAATATCTCCGTAAGAAAGCCCTGCACCATTCACTCCTGCTCTACCTACAACCATTCCTGCAAAGGTAAATAATACATGTGGAAATCCCTGAGCAGGGATATAGAATATTACAACTGGATAATTTTGCTGACCGCCTACGACTAGATGCCGATTTAAGGAGTAGGTTTGAATTAACGGCTTTCCCCCAAAGGCTGAAGGCATACCAGTTGCATTTGACCATAACAAGGCGCCCGAACATTTTGTTTTCGTATAGAGACTGAGCAATTCAACTAATTGTAATTTTCCTAATTCGTCGTAGGATATCCCTGTGCTATCAGCAATACCCTGTAACTCTTGCTTAATTCTTTCATCTATGCTATCTTTCTGTTTATCCCATGTAGTATCAAGAGTATTTTGCGCTACTCCGAACTGACTCAAGTTAGAAAAGACATAGTTTACATGACCGACAATCTCATCTGCCATCAATTCTCCATAATCGAGCCCCATTTGATATGGAGCGCCACGAAGAACTATATAAGGGTAAGGATTATCATATCTTTCAGAGTCATATTCAGGAGGTTCTTCAGGTGTAATATATACAGAGGTGGTATAAACAAGAGGAGGCACAGAAATACCGGGAACTGCCATCTGGAATTTTGCTGGGTTATTGAAAGTTAATTGTATAAAATAAGCAGTATAACCCCGAGAAGGTTTTGAAACAGTTGCCTCATAAACGCCGGAAGACACTGGTTCTAATATCTGGCTCTCATACTGTATACCTAAAGGTTGTATCTTATATTTTCTAAAATCTCTCGCATTAGGATTATTACATTGCCATAATTTTACTTCATTAATTAATGAAGTAAACTTGCTATCTACTGTTACTCTCAATACATTCTGATTTCCTGTTGTGGTTTTCTGCCAGGTGAAAGTAGGCTGTTCCATATTTTGTGTCTTTGCCAGAAACCATGCAAATAGATTCTGCACTGCATCCATTTCCAGACTGACATCTCCACCGAGGCCATGTGAAACATTAGGGACATAGTTCAGGTATTTCTCACCTAACAAATTGCCAAAATAATATAAAGAAGAATCAGGTAGGAAAAATTCATCGCAGGTAGCGTTTGTAATAAATTTGGGAATGTTTTCAGTTCTGGACAAATATCTATACGGGTCTACTAGTTTTAACAGAGCCTCTGCTTCTGGAAGAAGTGCTTCACCATTAGAAATGAGTCTGTCAAAGACTTTCATCTGAGCATAATCATAAATAGATGGAGCCCAGTATCCATATACAGCCTTATGATGTTCCATCTGTTTATCTATATTAAGGACATCAATTACAAGAGGAGCAATGGCTTTAATACGACAATCGGTTAGACCTGTGAGCCAGGTTGTCCATCCTCGTTTAGAACCACCGGTTACAATAAAGTTTTCAGGTGCGTTATCTCCAAGTATTGTTTGTGTAGTGTCCATAGCCCGAACCGCAGATTTTGCCATAGCCAGAAGTAATGGCCAATGATAATCATCATTACCATTTTTATATTCATTCATATATTTGTCATAACTATACGCAATAATTGCGTCTTCTGTCCGTGAATAAAGGATTTCATTCCGTTCTGCATCATAATCGTCCATAAATACAATGGGCTGGCTTGGGACATTATCAATATGCACAATAGTAGCGCCACTCAAAGCCGCCATTTCACCCAGAATTAAGCGTTCTTCCTCATTTAGGGGTGAACTTGTTATGCTTCCCCCATCAATAAATAACAGAGCGGTATTAGTTCGTATTCGTTCAGGGACTATGATTTCCAAATTATGTTTCCAGATTCTCCCACTATAAATTTCGTCAGAACTACGCCATGCCTGCGAGGTCATTCGGGTTATATAGGTAGTTGCTAATCGCATAAAAACGGAACCTGATGCATATATAACTGGATATTCTTCAGGGGTGGTCCAGGTATATTCAGGGTCATATTCTCTAACAAAGATATCTAATGGACTGGAATAACTACTGACTTCTACATAATTGGTTTTAATGCTTTCAGATTCCAAACCACCTTCTGTTCGAACTTTTAATTTCACTGTGTAGGAGCCAGCGCTATTATATTGATGAATGGGTGAAGCCTCTGTTGAGGTTTCACCATCTCCAAAATCCCACTCCCACTGTGTAACAGGTGCTGTTCCTGATGTAGATAAATCTATGAACCTTACATCGCTACCTACAATAGCGCACGGGCTTTCTACTCGGAAACGGGCAACTGGTGGAACTGCGGTGCTAATACTTAATGTCTTTGAGATTGAAGAAGTTTGTAGTTCTTCACCACTTTTAGAATGGACAAATACCAGATATAATTCAACCTTATACTTCCCAGCCTGAGTAAACCTATGTGTCGGATTTTGCATAGTTGACAAATCGGTGCCATCTCCAAAAGACCATACCCAACCTATAATCGGTCTGGTTCCTTCTGAATTAGACAAGTCTGTGAAGTATACCAAATCTTCTATAGTAATCCGTTTAGGAGTATAATCAAAATCTGGGATAGGGGGTGCATCTACATACACTTTAACAGGGTCGCTCTTAAAAGTTCCTAATGGTGCATCTACTTCTAATGTTACTTCATAAACGCCCGGTTCTGTGTAGATATGGGAGACAGAATCTTTGGAAGTAGTTGTCTTAATTGCAGAACCATCACCAAAATCCCATCTATAAGATAAATCTGTTTCTGTTCCCAGAGCAGTCCTGTTAAGGAAAACCACTTCTTTCTTTACAACTGGACTTTTTGTAGATACGCTTAATTTAGGTTCAGGTGGCTGATGAACCGTTATATATGAACTTTTTGTAACACTGTCCTCATTATTTGATGATGTGTTTGTATATACAATTAATGAGACTGAATAAGTCCCTGCTTTTGTATAAACATGTTTTGTATCTCCGTTTTCATGTAAATAGGGTTGATATTCGATTATTTCTTTTGAGCCATCTCCGAAACTCCAAATCCAACGGGTAATTCGCTCTGTTCCCGGGATAGACAGGTCAGCGAAGAATACAGATTTCCCTTCATAAAGGGTAAGAGGGTCCGCAGAAAATTTAGCCGTAGGCGGCATATAAATAACTTCCACAGACGAAGAGAAGGAACTACTGCCAAAATTATTTGATACTGTCAATTTTATTTCCTGAACCCCAAGCCTCGAGAAGGCATATTGAGGTGATTGTTCGGTAGAAGTGTTTCCATCTCCAAACTCCCATAGCCAGCTAGTTATCGGAGCACTTCCAGGGTCTGATAAATCATTGAACTGGACGGGCACTTTCACAAAAGGTTTTATAATACTAACAGAGAATTTAGCCTTAGGAGGTATGCCATCTTGAACTGTTACATATCCTTCCTTCGTCAATGACTTATACTGATTCTCGGTATATGCGGTCAGGGTAACAGAATAAATTCCCGGCTTTAAATATTTATGTCTTGGATTTACCTCTTCGCTTGTCGTCCCATCACCAAAATCCCAGAACCTTTTAATTATGGTTTCTTTCTCAGAACGACTTCTATCAATAAATTGCACTTCATCACCAAGAAGAACGATTTGTGAACTTACTGTAAAATCAACTGTTAAAGTTCCTCCGACTATATTAATAAAATTTTCCTTAACCTTTTTTTCTGTTCCCTGTTCCGCTTCTACTGTCAAGGTAACTGTATAATTTCCCGGCTTCTGATAAGAGTGAGTAGGCTCATAACTTTCTGATGTTGTCCCATCGCCAAAATCCCAGGTAACTTTTTTAATATTCCCCGTTTGAACAGCACTGCGATTAAAAAATCTTATCGCCTCATTCACAGAAGCAAACTTATTTGAGGCATCAAATTCTACCTTAATCAAGTCAGTTAGTGTAACAATTACAGTTGTTGACGGGGCATTCGTGGCACGAACAACAACACTTCCAGAATTTTGACCCAAATTAGTTTTCTCTCTATCAACCTTTAACATTATTTGTTTTCTATCTGCAGGTCCCGAACTATAACACTCATCATCAGGAGAAGAACAGCCTTCTACTGTTATCCAGGGCACCTGGGATTCTACAATGATGGGACCTATAGATGATGCAGTCAAAGTTTTCCATACTTGAATATCTACACTATCTTTATCAAAACTAAGGTCTACAGAGACTGGTTCAACGACTAAATATCCTCCCACTTCATCTCTTGGGCAGGCTGTAATTATCATTGTTAGAACAAGTAATAAAATACTTTTAACACACAATAAATAAACAGATTTTCTCATAGAACATTTTCTCCAGTTGTGCTTTCTTAACTATAACATAATATAGTATACAATTATAACATTAAATTTGTCACCTATTAATAATGCCATTTTTATTATAAATTGTCAAGAAATTATATACAACTTTTTATTTTATAATAAATCCGATATAAAAAAATAATAATTAAAGCGTTACAAAATGTAATAAAGGATAGTCTAATTTGTAACATACGAAAGATATTTTAAATATTGCAATTTAATTGGATATAATTAATATATATGAAGGATATATAAAAGGGTTATGAAGACTAATAAACTATTATTAATAACTATGTGTTTTGTCTTGTGTTGCTTTCTATTAACACAGGGTTGTCAAATAAATAAAAAGGTAGATGCAAATGATGAGGCAAATGCCGATAGAATAAAGGCAATAGCATTTCCGGTTGAAGCCACTTTTCCGACAAGAAAAGATATTAATAAATTTTTTGAAACCACCACTCGTGTATCGGCTGAGAAAAAAGTTGATGTTATATCAAAGGGTTTGGGAATATGTGAAGAATTAATAGTTGAAGAGGGAGATTATGTTAAGGAAGGTCAACTCCTCGCTAAATTAGATACATCTGAAGTAGAAACACAAATTCTACAAACATTAGTAAATATTAAGAAATGTAAAGCAGCATTAGAAATTGCTGAAAACAGTTTGAAAGAGGGAATTGGGTCTAAAGTAGAGAGAGATAATGCACGCTTTGCTCTTGATGCAGCAGAAGCCACTCTTAAAATACAGCAATTACAATTAAAAAATCAGACAATAGTTGCTCCAATTAGTGGAATTATTACTAAGAAGAATATTCAGAAAGGTGTATTGGTTAGTACAGGTATGCCAGTCTTTTCAATAGTTGACCCTGAATCTTATGTATTACCTATTAACATTCCTGAACGCGAAATCTCCAATGTTTCTATAAATCAGGAATCTGAGGTTATTATTGATTCCTGTCCAGAAGACAAGTTTACTGCTGCTGTTTTCCGAATTAGTCCTACCATTGACCCTAATTCAGGAACAATAAAAACGACTTTGCATTTTATTAAAGACAATAATAAAAAAGATGAATGTATAAAGGATTCAGCATTTGCAAGAGTTAAATTAGTTATGGAAACGCATCCCCAGGCACTTGTAATTCCAAAAGATGCAGTATTAGAAGAAAGTGGTAAGAAATATGTGTATGTGGCAAAAACAAAAGAAGATTTAGCAGTAGATAAAATAAAATATGAGGAAGTAAAAAGCAAAGAAATTCAATTTACTGCCGAGAGAGTAGAAGTTAAAGTGGGTCTTGAAGATAGTTCATACTATGAAATTTTAGATGGTATAGATGAACATACACTTGTTATTACATTAGGACAAATGAACTTAAGACCAGGTTCAGTTATAGAGATTACCTCATTAGAAAATATTCTCAATTCCAGTAGTAATATTTCAAATACATAAACATTTTACTAATAGTTTAGTTATCATTTACCCTATTAATGAATATATAAAGATAAAAGCCGTGAGGGAGATAGTGTGAGCGAAATTGGCAATATAAAAAGGCAATACTCTGGTTTTATAACTTTCCCTATTAACAGACCAGTCACTACAATAATGATTTTTGCAACTATCGGAGTATTTGGCTGGCAATCTTATCAGAAACTACCTATCAATTTAATGCCTGACATATCTTACCCATCATTAACAGTTCGAACAGAATTTGAAGGTGCTGCCCCTGAAGATGTTGAAAAATTAGTAACTCGCCCTCTGGAAGAAATGTTAGGTATTGTTGGTGGACTGGTCGAGATTAGTAGTGTCTCTTCAGTGGGTCTATCTGAAATAACCCTTGAATTCCTCTGGAATACAGAAATGAATATAGCCCAGCAGGATGTCCGAGACCGTCTGGATTTATTTGAGCCACCCAAAGAAGTTACAAAAAAACCTGTTATTTTAAGGTTCAATCCTAATTTGGACCCGGTTATTCGAATAGGAATGACTCCACCAAGCGATTTAACCGATGAAGAGAAGAATCAATATCTAACTACCCTCCGCGAGTCAGTCCAGAGAAGGCTTAAAAGTGATTTAGAAGCAGAAACAGGGATAGCACAGGTAGATGTAAAAGGTGGACAAGAAGAAGAAATTCAAATTCTTGTAGACAGCAAAATGCTCAAATCTCTGGGAATATCACTAGAGGATATTGTTCGAAGTTTAGCAAGTCAAAATATCAATATCGCCGGAGGAAAATTAGTTGAAGGGAAAACGGAATACATAGTCCGAACACTAAAAGAGTTTAAGGACATTGAGGACATAAAAAATGTAATCATCTCTACTTCGGCTGGATTACCTGCTTTAGATTCAAATCCTATTTCCGCAATTTCTTCTATTTCATCGCTCCAATCTCTATCTTCAACTTCTTCCAATGTTCAGAATGTATCCAATAAAGCCGTTCCGATTAAGTTAAAAGATGTTGCAATTGTAAGATGGGGCAACAAAGAACGAGACACTATTATTCGAATTAATGGTGAAGATGCCATAGAATTAGAAATATATAAAGAAGGGGATTCAAATACAGTTACGGTATGTAATCTGGCAAAAGACCTATTAGGAATTGAGAGAAAAAAGAGTTTTTCAGAATTATTAAATGAACAAATTTCGTTAGCCATTCAAACCGGTTCCAGTTCTCAGTATGCAGATGGGAATAGCCCATTTCAAGCATCAAATGCGAGAAGGGAACAAATGAAAAAGAAAACTCTGTTGGGTTCTATCCCCCCAGGAGTAAAAATACATATTATAAGTGACCAATCTCAATTTATCATTAGTTCTATAGAAGAAGTTCAGTCATCTGCTGTTAACGGTGGACTTTTATCATTACTAATTCTTTACTTATTCCTGCGCGAATTAAGAAGCACCCTTACAATAGGATTCGCTATACCTATATCTATTATTATCGTATTTATTCCTATGTTCATGAGGGATATTTCTCTTAATATCATGTCATTAGGTGGACTGGCATTAGGAATAGGCATGCTTGTTGATAATTCTATCGTGGTATTAGAAAGTATTACACGATGCAGGGAAGAAGGCGATTCTGTGATTGACTCTGCTATAAGAGGTACATCAGAAGTCGGTGCTGCTGTAACTTCTTCTACATTAACCACTGTTGCTGTTTTTTTCCCTGTGGCTTTTGTTGAGGGTATTGCAGGTCAAATTTTTGGCGACCTGGCTTTGACTGTTACTTTTTCACTGCTTGCATCATTATTCGTAGCACTATTTTTCGACCCACTGATAGTCTCAAAAACACACTTTGAATCTGGAAATAGACAAAATATCTTCCTCCCTATTAGGATATTTTTATATTACAGAAATGTCAGGCACAGAAATTTTCTAACATCATTCCTCATAACAAGTTTATTAATATTAAAAAAGCATATTAAAAAAAGTAAAAGCCATTTCTTTGAAATATTTAAATACAAATCATCAAATTCAAAAATTAAAAATACCCTCAAGATACTTTTCTTCCCCTTCAATGTTTTATTAAGGCTTATTTCATGGATTATTCTGAATTTTATCATATATCCAGTAATAACAATGGTCACAATTGTAATTCTCCCATTTGTAATATTGACTGTTCTAATTTATGTAATAATTAGAAAAATATTATACATACTACTTTATCTTCCTCTCGAAATATTTAATATTGGATTTAGCGGTTTTAGACATATTTATAGAGTTATTCTTTCTAAAAGTTTAAGATTTTCTCCTTTATTTATATTGTTGGCAATCGTTCTTTTTATTTATACGATAAGCATCCTACCCCAATTAGGGCAGGAACTTATCCCAACAATGAAACAGGGCGAATTCAATATAGTTTTTGAAACACGGGCAGGGACAAAACTTGAACAAACCTTGCAGAAAGCATTAAGAATCGAAGATAAACTGAAAGAGCACCCATTAATTGAAAGAATTACTTTGCAGGTAGGAACGACAGATACTTCTAAATCAGAGAGCAAAGGAACAAATGAAAATAAAGCCACTTTCACTATAATATTAAAGAACAGAAGCGAAACAGCCCAAATTCAGGATAAGATTATAGATGAAATTCGCTCAACTCTAATCCCTCTACCCGAAGAATCTATTACTTTTTCATTGCCTACTCTATTTACTCTTAAAAATGACTTAGAAGTCCAAGTTTTTGGAGATGACCTGAACATATTAAAAACAGTTGGAGAGAAATGTCTCCAAAAAGTTAAAGAAGTCAAAGGCGTTAAGGATGCGGATATATCCATTCAACCTGGCTATCCTGAACTTTTAATTCAATTGGACAGAGAACTCCTTGCTGAAAGAGGATTAACACCTGCGCAAGTTGCAAACAAATTAAGAACAGAGATTCAAGGTGAAATAGCCACAAAATTTAATCGTGGTGGCGATAAAATAGACATACGCGTTCGCACAGACCAAGCACTTCTAAAAAGTATTGATGACCTTAAACAACTATCCATTGTTGAAGGGGCTGTTCCAGTCCGGTTGTGCGATATAGCAAAAATAGTTGAAGATGTTGGTCCCAGTGATATCCGACGAATTGGTCAGAAAAGAGTTGCTCTAATAACTGCAAATATTGAAGGGCGAGATTTGGCAAGTGTTTCTAACGAAGTTTTAGACAGGCTTCGAAAAGTAGAAAAACCAAGGGAATTTTTTATCACTCTTGGAGGCCAAAATCGTGAACTATCTTCATCTTATCAAAGTTTACAATTTGCCCTGTTTCTGGCTCTTTTCCTTGTCTATGTTGTAATGGCTTGCCAATTTGAATCTATATGGCTTCCACTTCTGATTATGTTTTCCATTCCTCTGGCTTTTGTCGGTGTTGTTTTAACTTTGTTCTGGACAAATACAAATCTTGATGTAATGGTCTTTTTAGGTTCAATTGTTCTTGCAGGTATTGTAGTAAATAATGCTATTGTATTACTTGACTACACCGAACAACTAGTTGCAAGAGGCTATTCCCTTCACGATGCAATTGTTCAGGCATCTGTGGCTCGATTGAGACCTATCTTTATGACAACATTAACGACCGTTCTGGGATTATTACCTATGCTGACTTCTCGCGGGGAAGGTTCTGAACTACGACAACCCTTAGCATTAACCGTTATAGCAGGACTGTCTTCAAGCACACTCTTAACTCTATGGATTATCCCAATGGCATACTATATGTTTTCCAATTTAGTTCACAGGAAAAAAGATAATGAAATGGTCCCTTCCACAGATATCCATTAATCGCCCAATTACAGTCATTATGATTTGTATACTTATATTGGTATTGGGGGCTACTTCCTGGTTCCGCATTCCCTTAAAGTTTCTGCCAAAAGTAGATAATCCCTTTATCGGCTGCTATATCCCTTATCCTGGTGGTTCTCCTGAACAAGTAGAACAACAAATCGCAGTTCCAGTTGAAGGAGAATTCCGAACAATACCTGGTTTAAGAAATATTGCCACAACAAGTTCCTCAAACGGTTGTCAAGTAAAAATGTGGTTTGACCTTAATACTGATATGACAATTGCTACTGCTGATGTTAGGGATAGAATTGAACGACTAAAATTGACCCTCCCTGAAGAAGTAGAAAAAATTCTGATACAACGGTTCAGTTCTGAATCTATCCCTGTATTAGCAGTGGGATTATTTAAAACTGGTGATGAAGAGGATTATGTATATCTGGTTAGGACATCTCTTATACCTCGACTTAGAAGACTGGATGGCGTTGCTGATATACAGGTTATCTCTCCTATTCCAGAAAAAGAAGTGCTTATAGAAGTTTCACAAGACCGACTGAATAGCCTCAATATACCTATCGTTTCTCTATTAAGCACTCTAAGAACCTCATCTGTAGACATCTCACTTGGTTCCATTATTCAAGAAGATAAAAAATATTTTGTTCGCCTATTTAGCGAATATAGAAAATTATCAGATATAGAAAACCTGATAGTTAATAAAGATGGAATGCGGTTAAAAGACATTGCTACAGTCCATTTCGGTTCAAAAGAAAAACCACAACGGGTATCATTAGACGGGAAAGGGGGTATTGTTCTACTTATAATAAAAGAATCAGAAGCAAATGCTGTAACGGTATGTGACCAGATAAAAGCAGAATTACAAAATATCTTAAATGAAGAAGCATTTCAGGGTAGCACTACAAAAATATTCTTTGACCAGTCTGACCTCATAAACCGAGCTCTGGATAATCTTTTTAGTGAAGGCGTGTATGGAGGCATAATGGCGTTCGGTGTGCTTTTACTGTTCTTACATAGAATAATTCCAACGACTATTGTTGCCTTTGCTATTCCATCCTCCCTGATGATTGGACTTGTCTTTATGTATTTTGCAGGCATGTCCCTTAATATTATTACAATGGTTTCACTGATTATCTCCGTAGGAATGCTTGTAGACAATGCCATTGTCGTTGTTGAAAATATTATCAGATATCAACAGTTAGGTTATGATAGGAAAACATCTGCTATTCGTGGGGCTTCAGAAGTTGGGGCCGCAATCACTTCCTCCTCTGTGACAACTATCGTCGTCTTTATCCCTATGTATTATCTCGAAACGGGAAGAATGTCTATTTTCATGAAAGAATTGGGAGGTCCACTTATCGCCGCATTACTGGGAAGTTTACTTATTGCAATGACTATTGTCCCATTAATTTTAGCCATTGGCATTTCAGAAAAAGGAAAACTTCAAGAGAATAGACACTTTATCCTTGCTAACAAAATAATAACTCGCGTCAGGGAAATAGCGGGAAGTCTACACATAATGGAAAAAGTTTATACTGTCCTTGACTTATGTATAAGATGGACACTAAACAACCGAATAGCATTCTTAATCGGAATGGGCATTTTCCTATTGGTATCTTATCTAATCCCTATAAAATCCGTTGGCATGGAAGACTTAATCAAATTAGATACACGAACAGTAGATATAAAAGTTACGCTTGACCAGAATTTTGATACAGCCCGTGTTAGAGGTTTGTTTGACCAACTTTCACAAAAATTGGAATCCCTTAGAGAAACTATAGCGATAAAAAACATTCTACTTTTTCATAGAGAAACTGGTGGAGAAATACATGTTTATTTATATACTGAAGATGATGGAGAAATAGGTAAAAATCTACCATGCACTACGGATGAGGCTCTGGAGATTGTTAAAAATACATTTCCTTCTCATATTCCGGGCGGTAAATTGGAATGTTCAATAGCAGACACAGGAGAATCAGGCACATCACGCAAGGTTACCCTCAGGCTAACTGGTAAAGATAATAATGTTCTCTATGAACAGGCACAACGGGTTAAATCCGTTTTACAAAGCAATCCTTTATTTGATGATGTAACAACGGATGTTGAAGATAAAACTCAAGAAATAAGGGTGGCTATAAATGAATGGCAGGCAGATGAACAAGGGATAAATCCATTCACTATTGCACAGACGATTGATACTGCGCTCAGAGGAGCACAACTCCCTTACTTAAAAGAAGGCACGCGTGAAATTCCTGTCTGGCTCCAATATCGGGAAGAAGATAGAAAAACAAAAGTCAATATAGATAATCTAAAAGTAATTTCAAGTAAAGGAACGATGGTTCCACTTCGTCAGGTTGTTTCTTATGAGCAGAAGCCCGGTCCTGAAACTGTTAGAAGATACAATGGGAGGAATGTTATAAATTTCCGTGCAAAAACAAATACAGACGATTTAGCACTTGTCAAAAGAGAATTAGAAAAAACAATATCAAAACTTGAATTGCCTGATGGATATAATCTTAGTTATGGTATTGAGTTAGAAGAAATTCAAACCAATATTGCAAATTTTGCAGTGACAATGAGTATGGCAATTATATTAATATATATAGTAATGTGTGCGACCTTTGAATCGTTTTTGCATCCTTTTTTAATTTTGACAACTGTTCCTCTATCACTTATTGGTTCTTCATGGACGCTTTATCTAACGAATTCTTACTGGGATATGGTTACATTAATCGGTTGTGTGTTAATGGCTGGCGTTATAGTGAACAACGGGATTGTCGTTGTAGACCATATTAACTTTTTACGAAAAGAACAAAATATAAGTTTAGATGACATAATAGTTAGAGCAAGCAAAGACAGATTCCGTCCTGTAATGATGACTGCACTAACTACAATTCTTGGACTTGTCCCATTAGCAATGGCGAAAACAGGTGGCTCAGTTATGTTTTCAGGACTGGGTAAAGCACTTGTTGGCGGATTATCATTAGGAACAATTCTAACCCTCGTAGTTGTACCTGTTTTCTACTCTATTGAAGAAGACTTCGTTAATATTGCCTCAAAAACATTTGCCTCAGTGCGACTAATTTCTCCGCTCAGGCATAAAACAGCTATCCAAAAATAACTTTTTGATATATAAATTTGTTTTATGATATTCTATATGTCCATTCCCAATATATAAAAAGTAGAGTATTTTTATTTATGTAAATAGTAGTGAAAGGAATAATTAAATGATTAAACCGGTTATCGCTGGAAATTGGAAAATGAATAAAAAAGTTAACGAGGCAATAGACCTTGTTAGCAATCTTAAACCTTTAGTTGAAGGGATAAATCAAATCACTATTATAGTTTGCCCACCCTTTACGAGCCTCTATCCTGTTTCCCAGATAATAAAAGGGACTAATATTGAACTGGGGGGACAAAATTGTTATTTAAAGGAATCAGGTGCTTACACCGGTGAAATAGCACCACAAATGCTTCAGGATGTCGGTTGCAACTGGACAATTCTTGGACATAGTGAGAGAAGACAATACTTCAACGAAAATGATACTCTATTAAATCAAAAACTTAAATATGTTATTGGAACAGGTTTGAAAGTTATGTTTTGTGTAGGCGAGACCCTTGATGAAAGAGAAGAAAATCGCATGGAATCCGTATTGCGAAGGCAAATAATTGAAGGGCTTCGTGATTTAACACCGGAACAACTTAAAAATGTAGTAATAGCATACGAACCTGTATGGGCGATAGGGACAGGTAAAACTGCTACAAAAGAGCAAGCACAAGAAGCCCATGCCTTTATCCGTTCACTGATAGAAAGGCAATTTGGTAAAGCAGCAGCAGAAAATCTGCCGATACAATATGGCGGTAGCGTAAAGCCTGAAAATGCAAAGGAACTTATATCTCAGCATGATGTAAATGGTTTCCTTGTGGGTGGTGCCTCTTTAATTGCAGAAAGTTTTTCTAAAATTATAAAGGCTTGTTTATAAATCACAATACCAAAAAGGATGAGTTAATAAATTATGTTAGAAACGATTTTTAGTATAACAACTCTCTGGTGGGTATTATTACTCTTTATATACCTTCCCTCTTGTATTGCTTTAATTATAATCGTATTACTACAAAAAGGAAAAGGAGCGGGGTTTGCAGGTGCCTTTGGTTTAAGTCCCGGCTCTGAATCAGTATTCGGACCCAAATTAGCACGAACTTTGCCTCAAAAACTTACCTATATTAGTGCAGGGCTATTTATGGTGCTTGCTATTGTATTATCAACAATTTCCGGCAAGGTAGGAAAAGGGAGTGCTCCTAGTTTGGTTACGAACGAAGTTAATATTGAACAACAGAATGCAGAAGCATTAGACGCTCTGTTTGACAACAAGTCAACCCCTCCCACAACGACCCCTGTTAATGTGGAAGATAATAAACAAAATACTCCACCAGTAGAATCCGCTCCTACCTCTACACCAACAAACACGCAGGACAATACTGAAGAAAAAAGCCCGCCAGAAACACCTCCCGCACCTATGCCCAATCAATAAATAACCCATCAATTAGATTTATCGCTTTTATTTTTTATAAAAGATTTGCAAATTATAGTAAAATAAAGCAATGTTCTTTATTATTGCAAAACAACTATATATAAGTTTAGAAAATAAGTATGGATAAAATAATCATTCGCGGAAATAACCCCTTACAGGGTAAGGTGCAAATACGCGGTTCAAAGAATGCCGTCCTTCCTCTAATGGCAGCGTCCATACTTGCTGAAGCACCTTGTGTGCTTCATAATGTTCCCTGTCTTCATGATGTTTTTACAATGGACAAATTGTTAACTCAAATGGGAGTGCAAATAGAATTTACGGGTAGATACATGACCTTATCCATACCAGACGACATTACCCCCATTGCATTCTACGACCTTGTGCGAAAAATGAGGGCTTCTTTCTTTGTGTTAGGACCTCTACTGGCTCGATGTGGCAAGGCTCGTGTATCTTTACCCGGTGGCTGTGCGATTGGAACAAGGCCTGTGGATATTCACTTAAAAGGACTGGAACAACTTGGCGCTAAAATCCGATTAGAAGAGGGTTATGTTGTTGCCGAAGGTAGATTAAAAGGTGCAGATATATATCTGGATTTTCCAAGTGTAGGTGCAACTGAAAATCTAATGATGGCTGCAACGCGTGCTAAAGGGATTACTCATTTGTTCAATGCAGCACAAGAACCTGAAATAATAGATTTAGCCAATTTCTTAAATAAACTTGGAGCAGAGATTAAAGGTGCAGGAACAGAGGTTATTACAATAAAAGGAACAAAATCTTTAAGTGGCACTGAACATTATGTTATACCTGACAGGATTGAAGCAGGGACATTTATTATCGCAGGATTGGCAACAGGCGGAGAGGTCCAGGTCAACAATGTAATTCCTGAACATCTTACAACATTTGTAAGTAAACTTGGTGAAATGGGAGCAGAATTACAAATTGGTGCACACTATATCCGGGTAAAATCACCACAAAAACCCTTAAAAGCCACAAACATTACAACCCTCCCTTACCCCGGTTTCCCTACAGATTTACAGGCACAAATGATGGCTCTTCTTACCTGTGTAGAAGGAGACAGCGTTATTAAAGAAACTATCTTTGAGAATAGATTCCTACATGCAGCGGAGTTATGCCGTATGGGGGCAGACATACATTTGGAAGGAAATACAGCCATTGTTCGCGGAGTAGATAAATTAATTGGTGCACCTGTAATGGCGTCCGATTTAAGGGCAAGTGCCGCTTTAGTTATTGCAGGTTTAATGGCAAAAGAAGGTGAAACTATTATATCCCGAGTCTACCATTTAGATAGAGGCTATGAACGAATAGAGGAAAGACTTGTAAGCCTCGGTGCAGATATTGAAAGAATTAATGAGGAGTGATTCAATGAAAACATTTACAATCCTGAACGATTCAGACCTGAACAATGTTAAACAGTGGATTTACTCTCGTTATCCTTCAAAGGAGGCTAATCAAGAAGGAACAGACACCATCACAAAAACAGTTCAATGGATTATAGATACGGTAAGAAAAAATGGCGATAATTCTATAATAGAATTTACAAAACAATTTGATGGTGTTTCATTGACACCAGAAGAATTAGAGGTTCCAAAACAAGAAATTGTAAAAAGTTTTAATGCATTAGACCCAAGAATATTAAAAATCATTGAAAACTCTGCTAATAATATCCGCATATTCCATTCAAAAAATTTACGGAACTCATGGGAAGAAACTCTTGAAGATGGAACAATATTAGGACAAAAGATAACACCGATTGAAAAAGTGGGCGTTTATGTCCCCGGTGGTAAAGCCTTCTATCCCTCCTCTGTGCTTATGAATATTATTCCAGCACAAATTGCAGGTGTAAAAGAAATTATTATGGTCTCACCTCCTTCCTATAATGGGACTATTCATCCCATTGTTCTGGCTACGGCACATTTAGCCGGTGCGACCCGAGTTTTCCGTATCGGTGGAGCTCAATCAATAGCCGCACTCGCTTATGGCACAGAACATATACCCTCTGTTGACAAAATAACCGGCCCGGGAAATATATATGTAGCCACAGCAAAAGCAATAGTAAGAGAAACCGTTGATATAGACTGCGAAGCAGGACCATCGGAGGTCCTTGTCATAGCAGACAAGAATGCTAATCCTGACTTTGTTACCGCAGAATTATTAGCACAAGCCGAACACGATGAAAATGCTTGCTCCGTTCTAATAACTACTCAGGCAGATAAAGACATCGTAGAGATAGTAAATGAACAAATTCAGCAATTTTTAGCAAAACTTAAACGAAAAGAAACCATAGAAAAGTCATTATCTCAATATGGTGCATATATCATTGCACGAGATTGGGATGAAGTAATTGAATTGACCAACTACTTTGCACCTGAACATTTAAGTATCCAGACAGAATACCCACGAAAGATTGAAGAAAAAATTATAAATGCAGGTGCAATTATGCTTGGAAATATGACACCTGTTGCAGTGGGTGATTATATTGCCGGTCCAAATCACATTCTACCTACTGGCAGAAGGGCTCGTTTCAGTTCACCTTTAACGGTAGAAGAATTTCGTAAGGTTACTAATTTTATATATTATTCAAAAAGTAGACTTTTAAATCAGGCAGATGACATTATATCCTTCGCAGAAATTGAAGGCTTAACTGCCCATGCCTTTTCCGTAGAACTACGAACAGGTATTAAGAGGAATATGTCCCATGAGTAAATATTGTATCCAGAGGTTGAAAAATATTGAAGGATATACCCCAGGTGAACAACCAAAAGAAACTGATGTAATCAAATTAAACACAAACGAAAATCCATTTCCACCCCCAGAAGCAGTTCATCAAACTCTGAAAGAAATAATCCCAGAACAATTACGGAAATATCCTGACCCTGCTGCCTTTGAATTAAGAAAAAAAATTGCTCAAACATATAATCTCCCCGGCCCAGAATGGGTCCTTGCAGGCAACGGAATGGATGAAATTCTATCTATAGCAATACGGACCTTTGTTGAATATAATCAGACAATTTCCGCCACATATCCCACTTATTCATTATACGAGGTGCTTGCAAGTCTACACGGTTGCAATTTCCATTATCAAGACCTTGATGAACATTTTCAACTATCCCCACCATTTGCCTGGAAGAATTCCAAATTAATACTTATTACACACCCAAATGCTCCAAGCGGTGTTCCAACTCCACCAGATATAATGAAGGGAATTTGTAAAAATCAGGAACAAGTCATATTTATTGACGAAGCCTATGTAGATTTCTGCGAATACAATTACATTTCCTGGGTAAAAGATTATCCCAATTTAATTGTAGGTCGGACCTTCTCAAAATCATTTAGTCTTGCAGGGGTCAGATTAGGTTTTACCGCCGCAAATCCCGAACTTATATCCGACATGTTCAAAGTAAAAGATTCATATAATATTAATTCTATAACGCAGATTATTGGAATAAAATCGCTGGAATGTATTAGTCAGGTTTCCACAAATATAGAAAAAATTAAAGAGAGTCGAGTCTTTCTACGAGATGAACTACAAAAACTTGGTTTCATTGTCCCTGATTCACAGTCTAACTTTCTATTAGCAATCTGGAATGGAAACCCCTCTGCTAAAGAACTATATTTGAGACTTAAAGAAAACAATATTTATGTTCGCTACTTCCCAATAAGAAGACTGGAAAATGCACTTAGAATTACCATAGGGACTAAACAACAGAGCGTTATTTTTCTTGAACAATTGGTAAAAATTATTCATTCCAACAAATAAATAACCTTATTAGTATGATTTTACTAAATTGTTGATTTTTATTCACTAAACTAAATAGACATGTTTTATAAGTTATATACGGCATTCGCAATTCCATTTATGCTCCAATGAAGTAGTAAAGCATATCTATTTCTTTCTGAGTATATCGTTTTTATTTGATATTTGTTAAATTGACAAACCATAATAGTCCAATTAGAATATTCAACAGACTTTCACAAAGGAGGGTAAAATGAAGGTATTAAGTAGTCTTTTTCGTATATCACAAATCAATTCAATAAAGAGTAGTGTTGTCCTATTGTATGTGTTTTGTTGCTTTTTGTGCTCAAGTGCATTTAGTGTAGTAATAGGAATAGAGAGTATAGATGAATTACAACGGATAGGGAATGACGCAGCATACCCGTTGGATGGTGAGTATGAGTTGACTCAGGACATTGATGCAAGTGCAACGCTAAACTGGAATGACGGTGCAGGCTTTATACCAATTGGTACATCTGAAAGTCCATTTGCAGGCAAATTTGATGGCAATGGACATAAAATTGTGGGTTTATATATTAATCGTTCTGATGAGGCAGGGGTCGGTTTCTTTGGATATGTAGGTGAATTAGGCGAAGTGAAGGATTTGAAATTAGGAGAGTGTGTAATAACAGGTTCTTCTTATGTAGGCGGTTTAGTAGGAAGTAACTCTGGCACAGTTTCAGACAGTTATTGCAAGAGTTTAGTGGAAGGGAAGGAACAATATATAGGTGGACTGGTTGGGCTAAATTCTGGAACAATTGCAAACACTTATAGCACAGGTTCAGTAACGGGAAGCCAAGATAAAATTGGTGGCTTGGTAGGGTCAAATTCCGGCACAGTATCAAATAGTTATAGCACAAGTTCAGTGAAAGGAGGCTATAATGATATAGGTGGTTTAATAGGATATAACAATAAAGGCACAGTATCAAACAGTTATAGTATGGGTTTGGTTTTGGGTACGGGAGGCTTGATAGGAAGGAACTTTGATGGCACAATACAGGGTTGTTATTGGGATACGCAGACCTCAGGGCAAACTATTTCAGATGGAGGTGTGGGTAAAACAACAACAGAGATGATACAAGAGGCGACTTTTGTAGATTGGGACTTTACAACGATTTGGACTATAGAAGGAGAATTAAGTTATCCCTATTTACAAGGGTTAGGAGAAAATCAGATTTTTCATCCTACCAGGGAGATTAAAGAAATAAATAATTTAGAGGAGTTAAGTAGGATAGGGTTATCATTAGATTATCCCTGGTGGTGGGATTATGTGTTAATGGCGGATATAAATGCGAATGATACGGTGGATTGGAACGGAGGAAGAGGATTTAAACCCCTACTTTTGACAGGTCTATTTTATGGTAATCGGTATGTAATAAGCGGCATGAATATTAACCGTCCTGACGAAAATTATGTAGGTCTGTTTGGATATATAGGTTCAAGTGGACAAGTAAGAGATATTGGAATAGAAAATTGTCAGATTATAGGTAGAGAATTTGTTGGAAAATTAGCAGGACTTAATAATGGTGGTTCAGTGTCTGGTGCTTATAGCATGGGTTCTGTAGCAGGAGGTTATTATATAGGTGGTTTAATGGGTTGTAATATTGGTTCGATAATTAATAGTTATAGTATAGGTTCAGTTGATGGGTATTGGAAAGTGGGTGGTTTAATAGGTTATAACTACAAAGGAAATATAAGCAATAGTTATAGCACAGATTCGGTGTCAGGTTTTTCTGCTTTTGGTGGCTTGGTTGGCACAAATGAAGGCACAGTGAGTGATTGTTACAGTTTTGGTTCTGTAGAAGGTGATAGTTTTGCGGGTGGTTTAGTCGGTGAGAATAACGACACAATATCCGGTAGTTATAGCACAGGCTCGGTAGTTGGGCAGAATTATAATGTGGGTGGCTTGGTCGGTTGGAATTATAAAACTGTATCTAACTGTTATAGTACGGGTTCAGTAAATGGGAATGAAAATATAGGCGGTTTAGTAGGAATGAATTATGGCACAATATCGGATAGTTATAGCACAGGTTCAGTTTCAGGTGAAAATAAAGTGGGTGGCTTAATAGGAAGGAATGAATATTCAATAGCAGAGGGAGAAAAAGAAGAAAACGCAATACCTGAAAATTATGGTATAGATTTAGTAAAGAGGATTATGAACTATAAAATAGATAGTTTTCCGGAGAAGGATGATGGAAGTTTAGTCTATAACTGTTATAGCATAGGTTTGGTAGTGGGCAGTGAAAATGTAGGCGGCTTAATAGGCTATAACAATGGAGGCACAGTAGAAAATAGTTATTGGGATACACAAACCTCAATGCAAAATACTTCTGCTGGGGGCACAGGTAAGACAACAGAGGAGATGAAACAACAGGCAACTTTTGTAGGCTGGGATTTTATAACTATCTGGGCAATTATAGAAGAACAGACATATCCATACTTCTTATGGCAGACAGCTCCGACAGAAGGTGAGGGTTCAACAGATGGCGAAGGAACACCAGAAGGAGAGATGCCACCGCATAGTGCTGACCAGGATGGGAATGGAATGATAGATTTAGGTGAACTGTTACGAGTGATACAATTCTTTAATATGGGTGGTTATCACTGCGAAGCAGGAACAGAAGACGGTTATGCTGGTGATTATGACGGAGATAAGACATGCACTCCACATGCGTCTGACTATGACGAGCAAGATTGGA
>DAOOVZ010000004.1:0-36063 GCA_035370665.1 Candidatus Hydrogenedens sp. | reverse complement strand
ATGACACGGCAATTCCTAATGCAAATACTTGCCCCCGGACCACTGGCGCCGTTAACCTTGCCGAAAGCACATGCCTGGATGGACAATTTATAAAACTTACTGGAACAATACCGGTTGGAGATTATGGCAGAGCGTATGCAGGCTGGAGTTCAGAAGAATTAAATACAGGAATGACTGTTTATGGTGCACATCACCTTGGTGGACAATACTTAAAATCAGCCATTGGCACATTTAAAAACACAGACACTTCTAGTTGCATGGACTCGCTTTGTATGAATACTCGCTATCATACTATTGAAGTATTGTGGGACGAAGGTATAACCTCACAAGGGTCCAGTGGCTCAGGTGCCTTTTGTAAAGACTTTGGCTATCAGTTAGTAGGGATGTTAAGTAACGGCCCAGTTCACAATTGCACAGACCGTTCAAACAATTATGATTATTTCGCTTCATTCCGTAACTTTTATCCTTTAATCAGATGTTATTTGAAGCCCGGAACAGATTGCGAAGATAAGGCGGATTGCGATAGACTCTGTTTCTTCAAATATATGGTGACACCCTATTCTGAGGAATTACAATTCTTTCGTCAAATGCGTTCCTGGCTAAAAAATCAGGGTGCATGGGGAAATAATTTAGTAAAATTTTATTACCAACAATCCCCTACCTGGATTTATAAAGTAGAAGAAAACCCAGAACTGAATAGCGTTATAAAATCTGTTTTGAAAAATAATTCTCCCAAAAAATAAGAAACTCAAACTTTTATCTCTGGGGACTTTAATCTGCATTTAAGCGTAGAATAAGTTGCTTAAATACTTCTGTCTACTAAAAAATGAGGTAATCTCTTGTATTTTTAAATATATTGTTCGTTGTATAAAATTTATCTCTTGTAATTATAAAATGTTTATTTTAAAACAATAACAATTCGAGCCATCTGAAAAATATATTTTATGTCTTATCAAAATTCATAATTACTGAATAAATATCTTATTCCCCTCTTTACGGACTTTATGTCTTACCTGGTGAACCTTGTGGTTTATCTAATAAATTAGAAAAAACTGAATATAGAGTTGTCATTACTTTTATGTATCAACTAATTTAATTTTTCAGATGTCTCAATTCACTAATATTTTAACTGGTAGAAGTGATTGAAATAAGGCTTGGGTTTTATATATAATACTTTTCCAATTCGAAATATAAGATTTAGAAAATTATACTTTTTTTGAAAGGAGGTTGATTCCTTTGACGAAGGTAAGAATAAAGCCTGAGGAGTCTTTTGATAAGGCTATGCGTCGCTTTAAAAAGAAGTGCAATAAAGATGGGCTCATGCAGAGGTTGCGTGAACTTCGGCATTATGAAAAGCCATCTGAACGCAGACGGAGAAGACTAATTAAAGCAGTGTCTCGCAGTATTATGGAATCTGAAACACCACAGTGAACTGATTTTATATTTTTCAATTCTATTCAAATAGCAATTGACAAAAAATTTTGGAAAGATGCTTCTGGATTATAAACGATTAAGAAGCATCTTATTTTTTTGCAAGATTAAATTATGGGGCATCAGATAGGTTGCTAATTACAAAGTCTTGCATTGGAGGATGTATTCCATCACCACCACCACAGGACAAACCAATTACAGCATTAAAAACATTAGGGTCTATGCTGAGATAGGTAATTTGAATAGTTCCGTCATAGAATAGTTCTACCTGAAAGTTATTTTTGAACGGCTTGTTGTTCTCATCCAGAGTCGGATTTTTTGATAAAGGAATATCTTTCCATGTAATAACGAGTTTCTGGGGGGATATAATGTAAGATACACTACCTTCACCTGTTTGTAGGGCATCCACAGGAAGTAAGGATATTTGTGGATAAGCGAAGTGTTTCCCAATTGTAGTAGGTTCTAATCCATTTGAACCAAAGGCGATGTAGCCTCTACTGGATACATAAATGTCTTTGTATTCAATATCATAAAAACGGACAGAGCCAACTCCTAACCTGATAGGGAATGGGTCTTGCCATGGAAAATAAACAAAATTGCCAGAATTGGACTGTTCTGGGAAACTCTGGACATTTTTCTCTATTTCTTCTTTATAGAAATGGAGTCCACCTTTGTAAGGTATGAATATTAGTGTTGTATTTGACAAATCGAAGGGACGATTATATAATCCACCAAAAATTTCAGTGTATAAATTGGGCACAGTAGTCACGGTTATAACTTCTTCTTTATTCCCACCAGAAACCTTAATATATCCAGTAGCAAAAGAAGGGATGTTTTTACTCTGAGAACTAACATCGCGATTAATATGAACGGCTATATTTACTGCTGGGTCATCATCCTTGACCCTTCCCGAAGTTGGATTTACTGTAATCCAGTTCTGTTGTGGTTCTACCTCAAAAGTGAGAATAGAACCTTTTTCACCAGCATTCCAGACCTGAAAACTCCAATCAGTTTCGACTGTAAGCGTATAGGTGTCTCCACCAAAATGATGTGTTAAGGCTGATACCTGCAAATTAGGTTCATTTGGACAACCTGTCAAAGAAATTAACGCAACCATGAATAGTAATGAGACTAGCAACCCTTTTGAGTGATTTATTATTATTCCCATATCATTTGCTACCTCATGTATGAGTTTTATTTAATCCTTTTAATAGTATAACATTTAATTCGCTATTTCGTTTCCTTTTCTTATTTTAATATTAAACAACAAACCTTAAAAAATTTAAAGTCTTGTTAAACAATAATATTATATGATTTAAGTCTAAATTTATTCAAAAAAAATAATGAGGATTATTTTAGATTCTGTTTTATATAAATTCATTTTTTGTATATTTCTAAAATAATTTTTCTTTACATCTCATCTTGTTCTGTAATATCTCTATGCTTATTTCTTAGGAAAAGAGGCAATATAAAAATGCCTGCAAAGAAGCCGCCTAAATGAGCCCACCATGCAATACCTGCCACATCTTTATTATTTCCTGCCATGACTACCAGCCCATTGAATAATTGTAAAATAAGCCATATAAAACCAAAAAGTAAAGCAGGCATCTCTGTAAAATAGGGATAGATTACAATAGGTATGATACATAAAATACGGGCTTCGGGATAAAGAACCAGATATGCTCCGAGAACACCTGAAATAGCACCTGAAGCACCAACACAGGGCATATTGGAATTTGGCTGAGTTAAAGTATGGATAAATCCCGCACTAATACCACATAACAGATAAAAAAGTAAAAATCGCTTGTGTCCTACGCGGTCTTCAATGTTATCTCCGAAAATCCATAGTGCCCACATATTCGATATTAAATGCAACAGACCTCCATGCAAAAATTGGTGCGTAATCAGAGTTACCCATCTAAAATGTGCAGGAACAATTCCAAAGATGAAAAATATTCTTTCTATTTCTTTTTCAGATAAATTGGAATATTGAAAAAAGATGAGTGCGTTCAAAATAATAATCAAAATAACGACAATAGGCACCGTTCGACTTGGATTAATATCCCGAATAGGTAACATATATTATTCTTTCTTCCCTTTCTATATTTCTGCTATTCTCCCTTATGCCCATCGTATTCTTCTATCTTTTCCAGTAATTGTTTCAAATTCTGTGATTCTTTTTTATCCATAATCAAAATTACATCACGAGAAACTGCAACTATTAGGTCATGTATTCCCAATGTTGTTACAGTAATCTGTTCAGAATTTCCGTTATAGATAATAGAATTATTTGTGTTTAGAGTAATTACTTTTCCTTTAACTATATTCCCATCAGCATCTTTGGTTAATATGCGTTCCAATGATGTCCATGAGCCCAAATCATCCCAGTAAAAATTGGCTTTTACCATAACCACATTTTTTGTATTCTCCATTAATGCATAGTCTATAGAAGTATTCGGCAAAGTCTGAAAAATATGGTTAACCTTATCTTCTTCTCCTTTTCTCAATTCTTCTGACATCTCCATAATTGCTTTCCAATGCACAGGACTTGCTTTTTCTATTTCATCAAGGAAGGTCTGAACTTTCCAGAAAAACATTCCACTATTCCAGTAATAGTTGCCTGCCTTAATATATTCTTCTGCTGTATGTTCATTCGGCTTTTCATGAAATTTCTGGACTGTAAACACTTCTGATTTTCCCGATAGTTCTATTTGTTCTTTAACCTCTATATAGCCAAATCCCGTTTCAGGACGAGACGGTGGAATGCCAATAATCCCGAGCACTTTATTCTTTGCAACATAATCCATGATACAAATTGCTGTTTGAACAAAGTCCTCAACAGGCTTTATCAACTGGTCAGCCGTAATAACTGCCATAATTATTTCTCTTGCCATTTCCCCATAGACAGCCAATAGTTTCGCAACGACAAAGGACAAACATCCTGCCGTATTTCTCCGACAGGGTTCTGTAATAATCTGGCTTTCAGGAAGCAAGCCCAGAGATACAAAAGTGGGTTTTAGTACCTCTGAGGTTGCCAAAACAATATTTTCAACCGGTATAAATGTCGAAACACGCTCCAGAGCATCTTGAATAAGGGTGTTGCCATGAATACCGAATGGTAACAATTGCTTTGGACATTCCGGCCTTGATAAAGGCCAGAACCGTTCACCAATCCCTCCTGCCATTATTACCGCACACTTCTCATAGTCAATATTAGAATCTACATATTTATCAAAAACCATATCTTATTCTCCACACTAATATTTCAAAACCTTATTATAACAAAGAAACATGATTTTTTATTATTGGAATCACTACTCATTACTGTCCGCTAAAAGTATAAACATTTCTTCCATAATTTCACGACAATATTGTTCGATAAAGTAAGGAACAATATTATCATTGAAATTATGAGGGAAATCTCCATATTTTTAGCGGACAGTAGTGGTTTAGATAATAATTCTTTTTCCTATAATAAATTATTATAACAAGTAAGAAATAAAATTGTATTTTAAATGCCTAAAGTGAAAAATATATCTATCTTTGTAATGTAATTAGAGTTGTGGGAGTGGCAGAGATATGATATAATATAGTGCATTTCTTTAAATTTTTTTCATTTTAAATTTGTAGAGTAGGATATGTTTGAATCTCTTTCTAAAAAATTAGAAACTGCTTTTAAGTTCTTTCGTGGTCAACTTCGGCTGACAGAGGAAAATATGAGAGAAGGACTGCAAATTATTCGTGTAGCCCTTCTGGAAGCCGATGTTAACTATAAGGTGGTAAAGAAGTTTATTGATGATGTTCAGCAGAAGGCTCTGGGACAAAATGTATTAGAAAGCATTAATCCTACTCAACAACTTATTAAGATTGTATATGATGAACTTGTTGAGATTATGGGTGGTGAGAATAAGGACCTTGTGAAAGCCAGCACACCTCCTACGATTATTATGTTGGTCGGTTTGCAAGGACAGGGAAAAACTACCTCGTGTGCAAAATTGGCATATTACCTAAAACGGAAAAAGGGTCAAAACCCAATGTTGGTTGCTGCGGATATTTATCGCCCTGCGGCAATAAAACAATTGGAAATTCTGGCACAACAGGTGGGTGTAGAATATTTTTCATTGGGTGAAGGTGTGAGCCCTGTTGATATAGCCTTAATGTCTATTGGCGAAGCGAGACTGCGTGGTTGCGATACAATTATCCTTGATACAGCAGGGCGACTTCATATTGATATGGAGATGATGGCAGAAGTTAGACAAATATCTCAGCAAATAAAACCGCATGAAATACTGTTTGTTGCTAATGCTATGATGGGTCAGGACGCTGTCCGTTCTGCAAAAGAATTTCATAATAATGTTCCTCTTACTGGTGTCATATTAACGCAGATGGACGGTGATGCTCGTGGTGGTGCTGCATTGAGCATTATTGAAGTAACGAACTGTCCTATAAAATTCATCGGCACAGGTGAGAAATTTGATGCTCTGGAATTATTCCATCCTCGTAGAATGGCAGAGCAGATTTTAGGGATGGGTGATGTCGTATCGCTTGTAGAGAAGGCACAGGAAGTCGTTGATAAAGAGAAGGCTATACAATTTCAGGAAAAGGTTAGAAAAGCCAACTGGGATTTGGAAGACTTTTTGGAGCAGATGCGACAGGTTAAGAAGATGGGGAGTTTTGGTGATTTGCTGAAAAAGATACCCGGCATTGGTAAGATGATACCTTCTAATATGGATTTGCCCGAAGATGAATTAAAACACACAGAGGCAATCATATTATCTATGACTAAGGAAGAAAGAAGAAATCCAAAGATGATAAATGGCAGTAGGCGTAGAAGAATAGCCGATGGAAGTGGCACATCAGTTCAGGATGTAAATGCGTTGTTGAAAGATTTTGAGAAGATGCGTAAAATGATGAAAGATATGATGAAAGGGGCTAAAGGCAAAATTCCCAAAGGAATGGGTCCTTTTATGCCCGGCGGCATGATGTAGCAATAAAATAATAATGTTGTATAAACCTAAAAAATATTAAGGAAAGGAAAATTATGGCAACAGTAATCCGCTTAAAAAGAGGTGGAAGGACACATGAACCCTATTATCGGATTGTGGTAATGGATGTTAAGGAAAGAAGACAGGGAAAAGAGATTGATATTATCGGTTATTATCAGCCGAAGGCTAAACCTGAACCCATTACTAAAATTGACGAAGAAAAGTTAAATCAATGGCTGGCAAAGGGTGCACTTCCTTCTGATACAGTCCGTTCACTAATAAAAAAGGCAAATAGCGTGAAAGTAATATCACAAACCTAATAAGTTCAATATAATGGAGCAAAACCGTGAAAGACCTTGTCGAATTTATAGTAAAAAAACTTGTCAAAAAGCCTGAAGAGGTTTCTGTATCTGCTATCGAATCGGAAGAGGAAATTGTTCTCCAATTAAAGGTAGATAAAGATGATATGGGGCGAGTTATAGGTAAGAATGGCAAAACAATTAAAGCCATACGAACGATGCTAAATATCGCTTCAGCCAAAAAAGGTAAGCGGATTAATCTGGAAATCCTCGAAGATGATGAGGAAGAACAATCAGCAAGTAAATCAGAATGACACTCAGGATAGATGTTTTAACAATTTTCCCGGAATATTTTACGATACCCCTTCAAACAAGTTTATTAGGTAAAGCAATAAACGAAGGGATTATGAAAGTGCATGTTCATAATATACGGAATTTTGCAAAAGACAAACATAAGACGGTAGATGACACACCTTACGGAGGTGGTCCAGGAATGGTAATGAAATGTGAGCCAATTTTTGAAGCAGTTGAAAGTTTGAGAGATAAAAACTCTCTTGAACATGTAATACTTTTATCACCAGCAGGTCAGGTATTGACTCAGGATAAGGTAAAAGAACTATCACAATTGAGAGATTTTGTCTTGATATGTGGCCGCTATGAAGGAGTAGATGAACGAATCGTTGAAAATATAGTTACCGAAGAAATATCCATTGGTGATTATGTTTTAAGTGGAGGTGAACTTCCTGCACTTGTTGTAATTGAAGCAGTAAGCAGAATGTTACCAGGTGTTGTGGGCGAATGGGAATCTATCACAAATGATTCCTTATACAACGGATTGCTATCATATCCACAATACACAAAACCGGTGGAATTCCGAGGAATGAAAGTCCCTGAGGTGTTAGTCTCAGGAAATCATGTCCAGATTAAAAAATGGCGTGAGGAGCAATCCCTCTTACGCACAAAAAAGAAAAGACCTGATTTGTTAAAGAAATATGAAGAACGGAAGAAGACAGAAAATAAGGAAATAGGATAATAAATAATAAAACATCAATAAAAAGGAGACTTTACAGTGAATATTATTACCGAATATAACGCTAAACACATGAAACACCCTGAGCAATTGCCTGAGTTCAATATCGGCGATACTGTCCGTGTGCATTTTAAAATTGTCGAAGGTGGAAAGGAAAGAATTCAGATATTTGAAGGCGTAGTTATAGGACATAATCACGGAACAGGACCCAACGCAACCTTTACTGTGAGAAGGGTAACCTATGGTGAAGGTGTAGAACGTGTTTTCCCGTTGCATTCGCCAAGAATTGCAAAAGTTGATGTTGTTCGCAAAGGTAAAGTAAGAAGGGCAAAATTGTATTATTTAAGAGAACGTGTTGGCAAACATGCTAAGGTAAAAGCAAAGCAAAGGCTTATAAGCGGTGAAGCAGAACAAGAAACCACACACGAAAGTTAAATTAAAAACTTACGATAAAAACAAAAAACTATTCCAGTGAGGGTGGGCTCCCAATTTGAAAATTGGGGTAAAATAGCAGTATATTAATAAAAACACTGGAATATTTTATGATTAATGGGGATGTTCTTGTATTAAATCGCTCATGGATTGCGGTGAATATAACCACCGTAAAGAGGGCTATGATTTTGCTTTTTCAAGGGCATGCCTGCGTTGTTCACCCTCACGATTACACCCTCTATGATTTCAACTCATGGTGTGAATTGTCTCAGCAAAAGGAATATTTTAAAGAGGGAAAATATATTATAACCCCTAGTATGAGAATATTATTGCCTGATGTAATTCTGCTGACTATTTATAATGGTTTTATGCTTCGCGAAGTTCGTTTATGCAGAAAAAATATATTTGAAAGGGACCGCTGCCAGTGCCAATATTGTGGTAAAGTGCTTCCAAAACATGAACTAACCATTGACCATGTAATTCCTCGTTCTCGTGGGGGTGGAGATACCTGGGAAAATCTTGTGCTGGCATGTGTCCATTGTAACCTTAAAAAAGGGAACTTGACCCCTGATGAAGCACAAATGTCATTACTCCGTAGACCCATTGCACCAAAATGGCTCCCCAGATTGGGGATTCGTATTCACAAAGAACAACTTTCCAACTGGCAAAAATTTGTTGATTTTGCATACTGGCATACGGATATAGCGGAATAACCAATACAAATCAAAAAGTTTGAATTTACTTCTTTTCCCAGTAAATAAATGCTACTGTAATCGTATATAAAAAATGATAACAGTTAAATTTAATCATACATTAACAAATGTAGACACTGATTTGCCAAACAATCTTTAATACGGAACTTTTTGAATAGCCCTTCTACAATACCCATTTAATATAATCAATTCAAAAAGGAACAAAATATAAAACAAATAGAGATATTTATATCTTCTATCTCAATATATAAAAATTCTACCAAAACTTTTCGCGTCAAAAGTAAATATATTCATAAAATATCAAATAATGTTTTTTGCTTTACCTCTTCACCAATTTTTTTGTTTCTTTTTATCTCTGAAACTTTGCCTTCTATTCTCTTTAATATAATGTTGTAATATTCCTTTGATATTTCCATCGTTATAAACTTTCCTTTATATATTTTTATATAGTTAAATACTTACATATACTTTTATTTTTGTAATAAGAACGGCTTACTATTTATTGTTTTTGAGGTTTGTTATTTTGTATTTTATAGTGAAATATTTGGTGTAATTTTTTACCAAATAACACGGATTATAAATAAAAAGGATAGGTTAAACTATGGCAGGTGTATCATTGAAATCGAAGATAGCCTTTGGCATGGGTGGGATAGCCCTAACTCTGCCAGATATGGTGTTTACTCAGTGGATTTTCATGCGGTATGTGCCAAACGAAAAGGATGCTCTGCTTTCCGCTTCTGTGTTCGGCATGATATTTTTAGTAGCACGGGTATGTGGTGCTATCGCAGAACCACTTATTGGGCATTGGAGTGATTCTTGCCGAACACGATGGGGAAGACGATTGCCGTTTATCCGCTTTGGACTATTACCTCTGGTGATATTTTTCTTCCTTATGTGGCATCCACCGACAATGGCACCATTCTGGATACGGGCGATGTATGCCTATCTTGTTATTCAAATATACTTGCTATTTTACCCTGGCGTCTTAACACCTTACCTATCATTACTAACAGAATTAGGAGAGGAAAGTTTAGACAGGGTCAGTTTAATGACTGCACAGGGGGTATTCGTTATGCTAGGTAGTGTTGTGTTTGCTCTGGTTGGGATTGTGTTGAACAGATGGGGCTGGACTGTTATGGCATTGCTGGTTGCTTTTCTGACCTTTGTATCACTTCTACCAATTGGTATTACTGCAAAAGAAAGAAATATCCCTAATAAAGATGAAAAGAATGTTTCGTTTATACAATCGGCTATCTGGGTTTTGAAAAGTCGTTCATTTTTACATCTTGTCTTTGGCACATCTTTTTATTTCCTTGCCTTTACCTGTATTGTAATGAGCCTTCCTTTCTGGGTCAAGGTGTATTTAGGCAAAGGGGAAGAGGTAGTAACCTATCTTATGCTTCCACTGCTGGCAATAACGCTGGTGCTATTTATATTTGTAGAACCGTTAGTGAAAAGATTCGGCAAGTATCGCGTGTTTGCTGTGACATTGTTGATGGCAAGTATAGGATTATTTATCTTATCGGGTGTAGGCTATTATCCAGTGGGCAGTCCACTAATACATTTACTATTTGTAGTGCTATGGATGGGAATTCCGGTTGCAGGACTGGCAGTTTTGCCATTTGCAATCCTTACTGATGTAATTGATGAAGATGAGCAGAAAACAAATACGCGACGGGATGCAATCTTCTTTGCTATCCAGGGGACAATACAGAAGATATTTATTGGCGTATCAGGTGGCGTTTTTTCAGTGCTTGCATACTGGGGTAGTGGGAGTAATGTTACAGAACAAGGATTGAGGCTGGTTGCTGTTGCAGGAGGAATTTCCGCATTTATAGGTTTTCTTATCTTTCTGGGCTACCCACTAAAAGATGTAGATGTTAAAGGAAAGAGTAAATATTAACTTATTATGGAAGATGTTATTTACTGAAATTATAAAGGGTGGGATATGTTATATAGCCTGATAACGGAGGTTTCAGTATGAATAAGAATAATATTGAAAGTTATCTTAATAAAGTATTCTTAAAGGATGTTATGCAACTGTTAAGAGAACTTCCAGATAAGTGTGTAGATATGGTTTATGGGGACCCTGATTATAATGTTGGGATAAAATATGGTGATAAGACTTACACCAAAACCTTCGATGAGTATATTGAATAGTATATTGAGTTGGCAAAGGAATCATTGCGAGTTCTAAAAGATACAGGGAATATGTTTTTAATAAACTACCCTAAGCAAAATGCCTATTTAAGGGTAAAATATTTAGACGACGCATGTTATGGAGTTCATGACTATGTCTGGATTTATAATACAAATGTGGGTCATTCCCCGAAGCGTTTTACCACAGCCCATAGAAGTATCCTTCATTGTAGAAAAACCAAAAATAATAAATTTTACAAAAGTAATGTGGCGGTCTCTTATAAGAATCCTACGGATAAACGAATTTTGCAAAATTTAGCAAATGGTTCAAAGGGAAGAATGCCGTATGACTGGTTTTATTTCGATTTAGTTAAGAATGTCAGTAAAGAGAAAACATTCCACACATGTCAAATACCACAAAATCTTTCTGAGATGTTAATTAAATCTTGCACAATGCCAAAAGATATTGTCTTAATACTCTTTGGTGGTAGTGGCTCTGAAATAGAAATATGTAAGGTCCTCAATAGACAATATATCTCTGCCGAAATTGATGAAAAATATCACAGAATGATACTTGATAGACTAAACAAGGGTAGAATAGAAGAAAAATATCGGTTAAATATGAAGAAATACGAAATTAAAAACATCCAAACCCAACTCACTTTCCTTGAAGAGCAGAGAGAGTATTTCGTAAATATTGAGAATATAAAATAAAGAAAACGACCAGCACAATAAAATTAAAGAATGGTTGTGTTTTTTTAAACTTACCTAATTTCATATTTTATAAAAGTTTACTCGCCTAAAAAACAATAACAGAGAACTAAAACAAACGAGGCAAAGGACAAATATAAAGGTATAAACTTAAAGGTGGATAGGTGGTATAATTATTTGCATAATAAATACTTGGACCAAAGTATTGATTATATTTATTTTGTTTCAATTTTGACATTATGTTAATATATTATGTTAAAGTCATAATGGGGTGTATAATAATAACACACCGATACAGTAAAGATGTATGAACACCTAAGAAAGGAAAGGGAAGAGCAATGATAAGAATAGTTCATAAAGGCGGAATACCTATTTATGCTCAAATTATCCAACAATTCAAATCTTTGATTGCATCTGGCGTTCTAAAACCGGGAGATAAACTGCCGTCAGTTCGTGATATTGCCAAACGACATTCAGTAGATGTGGGAACTGTAAAAAGAGCATATAGGGAATTGAGAAAGGAAGGATTCACCTTTATCCGTTATGGAATAGGGACCTTTGTCACTGAGCCAGAGGTGGAAGATTCTTATAAAGACCGTAAACAAATTCTTACTGAGTATATAAAAATTCTATTAGATGAGATGAAAAATTTGAAATTTTCTTTACCTGAACTTATAGAACTTATACATGAATGTGCTAACTCTATGAATACATCTCATGATGAGGTGGAAGAGGGTAAAGAAGCAAGTCAAGAAACTGTTCCTACACCGGAGCAGGCTCCTGAGTCTAATCAGGAGAGTAGTTGCTGCTGTGAACAAACTGCACAAGAGACTACTCCTCCATCTGCGGGACAAGATTTGGAGTCTACCCAGGAGACCACCACTCAATCACCGGAGCAGGCTCCTGAGTCTACCCAGGAAAGTAGTTGTTGCTGCGAACAAACTACACAAGAGACCACTTTCCCAATTATGGAACAGGGTCCTGACTCTAAATAGTAATATATGCTGTTATGAGCAAACTACATATAAAATCATACCCGTTATTATAGAGAGTAATCCCAAGCAAACTGATTCATGCAACGAGTGCGAACAACCAACTAATAGAGATTATTAAATCAAGACATATAAGAAATATTAATAACTACTTTTCTGCTAAAATTTAATTGTTATCATTACATAAATTTTTCATTTTAGAAAATGATGATATGTATTTTTATTGCCTTTTAAAATAAAAATTTTATTTCCTCTGTATTTCTTTTAATATCAAAGGGTTGGGTTATATAGTGGGCAAATTGTCTGGCTTAATTTATAAGTGTAAAATTGAAAGATATTCATAAAAAAGGAGGAAGTACTTTTATGGGGAATATTCTTTATCGAATTGAGAAGGGAGAGAAGTGGCTTACTCAATTTGAAAAAAGACAATGGCATGAGAAGGTCAAAGCACTTGTGGCATGGTTTCAAGAAAAGGGGATGGAGATTACGCCGTGGATTGAAGTGCGTCTGCGTGAATTACTTATCCTAACTTGCATTATTCAGCGGATAGAGGAAGAGACCATGTTTTCAAAGATGTATGACACGACAAAACAAGATGCCATCCATATCGAAACGAATGAAAAAACAAAGACAACAAAACCTGCTTTGCCTATTCAGAATTTTGAAGTCCTTTGTAAATATATGGAACGACTTCGAAAATTAGTTCAGGAATTTGAGGATATGAAAACAGGGGAACAGAAACCAAAGGCATATTTAGGTGTTGCTGAACTTGTTCAAGATTTGATGCGTTGTGCCCGTGAGATAGACAATAGAAATGGAAAAGGTAATGAGTCTCATCTTCAATGCCATGAAGAAATAGAAGTTGGTGCAAATATGGAGAATTGATTTTTGAACTGTTTTTGATGGAATAATATGAAATAAATTTGGCAATAAAGGACATGAGTATAATGCGTAATAAACATTGGATTATCCTTTTATCAATTATTCTGTTTATCTCTGTCGGCTGTGCAACCACTTCCACAAGGTTCAAACCCAAGGCAGGAAGTCGTTCAGAAATTTTAACGGTGGAGACACGCGGATATTGCCCTTGTGGAAAGTGTTGTAATTGGAAAAGAAATTGGTATCTCCGTCCTGTGGTTGCTCATGGCCCAAATAAGGGGAAACCCAAAAAGGTTGGTATGACTGCTAGTGGTGTTAAGGCAAAGAAGGGGACTATTGCAGCAGATACAAGTCGTTTCCCATTCGGAACAGTTATGTATGTTCCAGGATATGGCTATGGCAGAGTGGAGGACCGCGGAAGTTCGACTAAAGGGAATAGCATTGATTTGTTCTTCAAAAAACATAAAGAGGCTTTACGCTGGGGAAAACAAACAAAAAAAATAGAAGTTTGGTATCCACCGGGTAAGTAGCATTTCTGTTCATTAAACAAATATTCATAGTATCTTCACATTTCCACCAATCAAAAGTAATATAATGCCTACTTTTAAAAATACACTAATTAATCTATTGCAACGGCGAGAACTTTTTGCCTATCGCTTTTTTAAAGATGCAGATGGAAATCCGTGGCATGTGCGGGATTACCAGCGTGCGTCTTTGGAATCGCAAACATTGCGTAAAGTTCATTGTGACGGACGCGATGTTGGGAAAACAACTGAAATAGAAATTATTGTGTGCTGGGCAATGGTAAACTGTCCGGGCAAGTCTGTTCTGGTTGCGACCCAGTGTGAAAATCATCTTTTTCCTGTGATGAATCGGCTTGTTCGGCGTTTTGAGACGACGCCAGAATTTGCGGGCAGTATTGCAGAACTTCGTCGTTCACCTTCCTATTTTATCCGCTTCAATACTGGTTTTATTTTATGGGGACGGATTGCAGGACCTCGTGGTATCAATTTTCAAGGACTGCATGTGGATTGGCAGATTATAGATGAAGCACAGGAAATGACTGAAATGAGTTGGGGCGAATTGTATCAGGCGTTAAATGGTGGTGGTCGGCGATGGGTCTATGGTGTTCCAAATGGTTTGAGAAATACCTTTTATCGGATGACATTCTTCCCGGATGCAGAACAATATCACTGGCAAAGTTTCTGTAATCCAGAATTTACGAAAGAGAAGGACGAAGAGTTGGCTCTGCTATATGGGGGGCGAGATAGTCCGGGATATGTGCACCGTGTTCTTGGATTACATGGTGAACCCATGAATGCAGTTTTCAATTTAGACGATTATCTGTTGTGCGTAGACGATAGTCTTCCAACAAATGAAATTCGCCTTAAAGGTTCTCAAACAAATATAGATTTTCCCGAGCCTATTGAGGCAGGTGCGTATTATTTAGGTTGCGACCTCGGCTTTGCTCATGACCCGTCTGAATTTATTATTTATAAAAATGACCCGCCCCATCTTATCTGTGTGCTTCGTGTTCATCTGGAAAATGTAAATTATGCCCAACAACAAATCGTCATTCAAGAGTTGGACAATAATTATCATTTTCAGAAAATCGGTATTGACTGTGGTAATAGTGGTCGAGCAGTTGCACATCAATTAATGGCACTGGGTATAGACTGGCAACATCGTGTTCATGCGTTTGAATTTGGCGCTACGATAGAAACTGGACAATTGGCAAATGGCACTGTCCAGAAACGGCGGACAAAAGAATGGATGACAGAATTGTTACAACGGCGTCTGGCAGAGCATACCCTTGTGTTGCCACGAAGTCCCGAACGCGAGCAACAGTATGCAAATCATACCTACCTGATTAATGCACAGGGACAGTGCCTCTATTCAAAGGGGAATGACCATATAATTGATGCAGACAGATGTGCCATACTCGCATGGTATCTGGATACCCACGAAAAAACTGTGCCTACAATGAAACTCACACCTCGTGTTCGACTTTTTTAATACAATATAAAGTTATACATGAAATCATGATTAAATAAATAATTTTATTATAAAGGTCACCAAGTAAGGCGCGATGTCCACAATGCAAAAAACATGATATTTATTTTTGTTTCTCCTTTTGCGGTCTTTGCAATTTATCTAATAAACTCATAGAACCAAAGATAGGGTTTATTGAAATTGGATTGGGTATTGGCTGGTGTATTAAAATGATTTGTAATTTATCTTAAGGAATGGAAGTTTTATTATGAAAATTATGAAGTTCATTTTTACCGTTCTTGTTGTGTTTGCGGTTGTATCAAATTGTGGATGTTCTAAAAAGGACAAGACAAAAGAAGGGACACCAACTCGCCCTATTGTCGGTGCATCGTTATTGACACAAACACATGTGTTTTATCAGGACTTAGCCGATGCAATGAAAGAGACCGCAGAACAGGGAAACCTTAACCTGCGGCTTCAATATGCAGAGTTTGACCCGCGTAAACAGAATGACCAGATTGAGATGTTTGTTTTGCAGGGTGTTCAGTCGCTGGTTGTTGCACCAACCGATTCCAGTGGTATGGCTCCTGTGATAAAATTGGCAATGGATAAGAAAATCCCGGTTTTTACCGTAGATATTGCGGTCAAAGATGCCACAGTTGTTTGTCATATAGCATCAGACAATTATCAAGGTGGCGTTCTGTTGGGCAAATTTCTCGCAGAGCAGTTAAACGGTAAAGGGAAGGTCGCTATCATTGACCACCCTATGGTGACTTCGGTTCAAGAGCGAGTAAAGGGATTTGAGGATGCAGTGTCAAAGTTCCCTGAAATTACAATCGTTCAGAAAGTGCCGGGCGAAGGACAGCGGGATAAGGCTATGCGTGCTGCACAGGATTTGATAGCGTCTCGTTCTGACCTTGACGCTATCTTTGGAATTAATGATGATTCTGCGCTGGGTGCACTGGCAGCAGTAGAATCCGCAGGATTGCAGGGGAAAATCAAGATTGTGGGATTTGACGCTACACCTGAAGCATGTCAGGCTATTCGTGAAGGGAAAGCATTGATAGCGGACATTGCCCAATTTCCAAAAGAGATAGGAAAATCCACGATGGAAACTATCGCTGAATATCTTAAAGGCGTGCAAGTTCCGCCAGTTAAATATATACCTGTAAAATTAATTACCCGCGAAATATTATTATCAGAAGGGACAAAGTCATGAGTGATTTGCTACTCGAAATGAAGGATATTACTAAACGGTTCCCGGGTGTGCTGGCACTGGATAAAGTAAGGTTAGAGGTCCAATATGGAGAGGTCCACTGCTTAGTCGGTGAAAACGGTGCAGGAAAGTCAACGCTAATGAAAATTCTATCTGGTGCAATTACTCTGGATTCAGGTGAAATTTTACTTGAAGGAAAACCAATCCAAATCACTTCTCCCTATCATGCTCAGCAATTGGGTATTAGCATGATATACCAGGAATTTAATCTTATACCTTACTTAAGTGTAGCCGAAAATATATTTTTAGGTCGTGAACCGCGTATTGAGAAAACGCCACTTATAAATTGGAAACGAATGTATAATGAAGCATACGAAGTATTGGAACAAGTAGGATTAAAGTTAGATGTCCGTGTGCCTGTAGCAGAATTAAGTATTGCCCAGCAACAGATGGTTGAAATTGCCAAAGCATTAAGTATCAAAGCCAAAATTATCGTGATGGACGAACCTTCTGCCACGCTTACTGAACACGAGTTAAAAACTTTGTTTGAACTAATTAAAACACTACGAAGACAAAATCTGGGAATTATCTATATATCCCATCGCCTTGAAGAACTGTATGAGATTGGCAATCGTGTTACGGTTATGCGTGATGGGCAATATGTAGGAACTCATGAAGTTTGTGATGTGACACGAGAAGATTTGATACGAATGATGGTGGGTCGTGAACTTACGAAAGAATATCCGAAAATATTCCTTCAGCGTGGGAAAGAGAAATTGCGGGTTGAAAATTTGACACGTAAAGGTGCATTTCAGGACATAAGTTTTTCTCTATATTCGGGCGAGATTGTAGGATTAACTGGTCTGGTAGGTGCAGGTAGAACGGAAGTAGCCCGGGCTATATTTGGGGCAGACCCCATGGATGAGGGTAAGATTTATGTAGAGGAACAGGAAGTAAAAATTCATTCGCCCCAGGAAGCTATTAAGCATGGCATTGGCTTACTTACCGAAGACCGAAAAAATCAAGGTCTTGTATTGAGCATGACAGTCCGCGAAAATATAACATTAGCAAACTTAAAAGAAATTACAAATTGGATATTTTTAGACCTTCCCAAAGAGCGACAGGTCGCAGAAAGTTATGTTCATGACTTACAGATACGCACCCCTTCCATCGAACAGATTAGCCAGAATTTGAGTGGTGGTAACCAACAAAAAGTTGTTCTCGCTAAATGGCTTTTCACAAAATCGCGTATCTTGATTTTTGATGAACCTACCCGCGGAATTGATGTGGGCGCCAAAGTAGAAATATTCAGACTCATGAACCGTTTACTGGAACAGGGAGTCGGAATTTTAATGATTTCCAGTGAATTGCCAGAAGTTCTCGGTATATGCGACCGTATCCTAGTAATGCACGAGGGTAATTTAGCAGGCGAACTTTCCCGTGAAGAAGCAACACAGGAAAGAATCATGCAACTTGCCACAGGATATAAGAAACAGAATGTGGCTTAAACAAATCATAAAGAATTTCTTTTATCGTTCCTGGGTTCCTCTGACAATCACATTAATTGTCGAGTTTGCCATTTTTGAATTTATAGGCAATCAGCAAGGTCAGCCCGGGTTTCTCTCACTTTCTACCATTATCCTTATTCTGAATCAATTATCCATTTTTGGAATCATGGCAGTAGGAATGACCTTTGTAATTATGACCAGTGGAATTGATTTATCCATTGGTTCGGTCGGTGCAATGTCAGGTGTGGTTTCGGCAATGGCAGCCGTTTATTTTTCTTCAATCTCGTCATATCTTGTTCCTTTTGCTTTTTTAGCAGGAATACTAATAGGTGTCGTCATAGGGCTAGTCATGGGAGGTATCATAACCATCTGGAATATCCCTCCATTTATCGTGACCCTTGCCTTTATGAGTTTATTGCGTGGTCTTGCAAACATTATTACAGATGGAAAACCCATTAGCCCTGTCCCAGAAGGATTTTTGATATTAGGACGGGACATGCTGTTTAAATTTGTTCCAATAAGTGTCATCATCTTTGGTATCGTCTTTCTAATTGGATTAATTCTTCTGCACTACACATCTCTGGGCAGACATACCCTTGCTATTGGTGGAAACGAGGAATCGGCTCGACTCAGCGGTATACCAATAACACGCGTTAAGTTGCTTGTGTATATCCTGTGCAGTGTTCTTTCAGCATTAGCAGGGGTTATACTCGCTTCACGAATGGGCTCAGGAAGTCCAAAAGTCGGAATTGGCGATGAATTGGCTGTGATAGCCAGTGTTGTTATTGGTGGAACGAGTCTCAGTGGAGGGAAAGGCTCATTATGGGGGACATTGCTCGGTTTGTGTGTGGTATTTACATTGAATAGTGGCTTAAATTGGATTGGTATCGAAACCTTTGGTCAGCAAGTCACATTAGGACTGGTCATATTAGCCGCAGTTCTAACTGATAAATTACAAGCCAAACTAAAAGAACAAAACGCAACATGAGAAAATATCTATCGTATGTATTCTTACTCCTACTCATATACACTTCAATAGCCAATGCAGAATTGTCCACCGCACAAAAGCAGGAAATAGAGAAGGCACAACATAAGATACTTAACTACATTCGTTTGAATAAATCTCATTTCAGAGTTGAAGACCTATTCTTGTTAGATTATCTACAAAGACGCTTTCACCTTTCAGACGAATTTTCATTTCAGAAAAGTTTCAATCATTTCCCAACTCCACAGGACAAAAACTCATTAGAGGTTTATGGTAGATTAGTAAATTATAAAAGTGTAAGATGGAAAAAACCTGCGAAGGCAGAAAGTTTTATCTGGCTTGAATTAAAAGCACTTTTTGTAGAGAAGCAAGAGGACTGTCCTGACAAAAAAGAGTTACTAATGCAATTAAGCAAGCAATCAAATGAACGAAGTTATGCATGCACACATTCGGCATTAGCCCTTGGCTGGTTCATGGAACAGGGCTGCTTATCGCGTGAAGATAAAGAGGTTCAACAACTACAAAATCTTGTAATTCAACGATTACTCTCCGAGTCAAATATAATACAATTTCCATCAGACATAAAGATAGAAGCATTAGCCTTTATTTGCTACCTTGGAGGCAAGGAGAAAATAAATCCTAAAGAAATATTGGATATTCTCCATTATCAGCGAGAGGATGGCGCATTCTCCGGAACGATTAGTCCTACGGATGGAATTAATGTTCACACAACCTTGCTTGTGTTTTGGCTTACCTTTGAATTTTTAAATGAACACACCTCTTATAATGAACCTATGATTTGCCCAAAAGAATATTAGGTTTTTAATGCAGAAATCGGGTTTTATCATTAGAACCGGGTTCCCTAACTCCGACACAATATGGGGAAAGGGATGAAGCCTTTTCCTCACCCATAGGAGGCCTGGGAGAAGGTTTTGCAATAGGAGTTTCGGGTGGATTTGAAAGAGGTTGTCTTTTAGTAGGTTTAGTAATAGGGGTTGCTGGCAGATTGCTCAAAGGCTTTTTAGCAGGGGGAACCGCCTTTGCTTGTGCTGGTGGTGCTTGTAACGGTTTTCTCGCTCTTGGAGCCATCATAGATTCTGCTGGCGGATTACTCAAAGGCTTTTTAGCAGGGGGAGCCATCTTTGCTTGTGCCGGTGGTGCTTGTAGTGATTTCCTTGCTCTTGGTGCAGTTATAGGTTCCGCTGGCAGATTGTGTAGAGACATTTTTCTAGGAGGTTGTGAAATAGACATTGCAGGTGGATTTTCCAGTGGTTTCTTTCTTGGAGGTGCTAATTTAGGCTCTGCTGGGGGTGCGCTCAACGATTTCCTGGACATAGGTGTTTCTATGGGCTTTGCCTTAGGACTTGAAAGAGATGTTCTGGAATAAGGTTGAGATAATTGTTTTCTAGGCGGTTGAACTGGAGAACGAGAATGATATGGACCGCAGCCCTGGTCTTTTTCTGAACCTGTCTGTGCAAAACAAAAAGGATAACATACAAATATATATGATATTAAAAGAAGATAAAAACAAATGTTTTTGATAACTCTTTTTTTCATTTTCTTCTATATGTTTTAAGTCTTATTGTCTGCCACCAGTGGGTGCGGTTGGTGCTGCGGGTGCTACTGGACGGGCGGCTCCGCCGCCTCCTTGTGCTGCTCGTTGTTGTTGTTCTTGTAGCGCTTGTTCATAACGAACTTTGGCTATCTTTGCTTCTTCAATTTTCTTCTTAGCAAGTTCTATAACATTCTGTTTCTGCTGTGTTAGTGAAGGATTTTCGTCATCAGGAATAACACTTACGATACTCTCAACCTTTGCATAAGCAGAGATTGCCTCTTCAAAACGGTTATTCTCTTTATGCTGGTCTCCCTGGTCAATAGCGTCACTGCCACGGTCTAATATTTCATTAATCACATCGGAAATACTCTTTTTCACACGGCGAAGGCCGCTTTTCGCGTTACTTTCCAAATCTTTGAAACGGTCATCCACGGAGTTATACAAACTTGCTGCGATACGATAGGTTAAAATAGCATTTCCATAGTCTCCGGATAGACGATATTTTTCTGCTTCTTCTTGTGTCTTTTCTGCCTGAGATATGATACCTACCAGCATATTCCTATATTCTGTTCGTTCTTTTATTTCTTGATAAGTGGCTTGTATCATATTTACAATTTCCTGATTATCTCTATCAAACTCAATGGCTTGCTGAAAATTGTATAAAGCGATGTTCAAATCTTCTTCTCTTCCTCCTGGCTGGTTGGCTCGTGCAAAACTTGCCTGTCCTTCTGCAAAATAATATTCCCCTAATTTTTTAGCAATAGAAGTGCGGAGTTCTCCAGTAGCGTTGGTATAAGCACTACGCCATAATTGAACTGCTCGTTCTTTTGCCGATTGTTCACCTAAACGGTAGAAAGCATCACCAATACGATTTACTGCCTCTGGTGGATTGACACTAAGTTTTGTAAAATTTTCGTATATCTTTTCTGCCTGAAACATATTTTTCTTGACATCTAGTATATATTCTATTTCCTTCACGAAATACCAAGCCCGAGTTCGGTCAGATGGAGGGCTTATCCATGATGCGCCTTCATCTTCTGGACGAAGGATGGTATACCATACATCTGCAATAGTTCGAACTGTCCTCTCAAAATAGTCCTTACCCGCTTTTGAAAGTAAACCGTTATATCCCTTTCCCAGACGATAGTCGTTTGCAATTAATCTCTTGTTTTCTTCAAAATAGGGGCGCCGTTCAACGAAAAATTTATTTATATCTATTACAAAAATTCTTTGTGTTTCCCTTGCTACATACGCATAATTGTCTAGATTTTTATCAATATCAGCATTGACAAGTTTTTGTAATTGCTTTTCTCCATCTGTCCACGCAAAGCCATAAGGAATCATAATCTCTGCAACTAACGCAGATAAGACACCTAATCGGTATGCGTAGTATGGAGAAAGATTAAATTTTTTCATATCTCTCAAAAGTTGAATTTCTGAACTGATAGCCACAAATACTGCTTTCTCATTTTCCAGAGAATAAAATTCTGCAATGGTTTGCCAGTTATCGGTTGCTCCTTGAATGGCTTCCTTCTCATAGCCAACCCCCGCCGAACCTGAAGGACGAAAGATGTATGGAAATTCTGATTGAATCATTTGAATTGCCATTGCGGTTAATGCTTGCCTAGCACGGGGACCCCACGCATAAGCAGGCGAAATATTAAGCAGAAAAAGGAAAATTAATGTTATTACAATAATCAATCTCTGTGTCTTCTTTCCCATCATTAAAACTCCATATTATAGTTTACTTATCGTGTTAAAAATAACTTCACTTATAATAAATGATTATACTACTTCTTTAACAAAATTAACACAATTTTATCTAACTTGTCAAGATTTTAATCTTAAAACATACATAAAATAATTTAAATTCTATTTTATTTATACTTTTAAGTGTTCTAAAAAAATTTTTTACATTGAAATCTAATTCTATTATATACTAATTATATAGTATAATATTTATAGTTTGTGGTTAATTTCAATATAGCATAAGGGTTGGAAGAGCGTTATGATATAAATGGTTTATAAAAGGTAATTTATTTTTACTTTTTGGTTACTTATTTTGCATATTACTGCGTTCTTATATTTAGTATTTAATTATTTGATTTAGTATCAATGAAATAGCATTCTCTATAACGAGAAAGGATTTATATTGTGTTATTTAAACTAATGGGATGGATGTTTGGAACGAGTAAGGAGCGTGCAGTCCGCAAGTTATTGCCCTTGCTGGATGCGGTTCGTGAAGAAGAGCCGCGAATCGTAAAAATGTCCAATGCGGAATTACGAGCCCAGACGGCAGTGTTGAAGGAGAAATTATCACAGGGTGCGAATCTGGACGAACTGCTTCCTTATGCCTTTGCTGTGGTGCGTGAAACGGCAAAACGCGTGGTTGGACTGCGACCTTTTGATGTGCAAATTATAGGTGGCATAGTCCTTCATCAGGGATGCATTGCTGAGATGGTAACAGGAGAAGGTAAAACATTAGTGGCGACTATGCCTGTTTACTTAAATGCTCTGACAGGAGAAGGTGTTCATATAGTAACGGTTAATGACTATTTAGCAAGGCGTGACGCTGAGTGGATGGGTCCTATATATCAGTTTTTAGGTTTGAGTGTAGGTCTTATCCAGCACGATATGGACCTTTATGAACGGCAGGTAGGCTACCGTGCAGATATTACTTATGGAACAAATAACGAGTTTGGTTTCGATTATCTACGGGATAATATGTCTGTCAGGAAGGATTTACAGGTTCAGCGTGGATTAAATTATGCCATTGTTGATGAGGTTGACTCTATACTAATTGATGAAGCAAGAACCCCTCTAATCATTTCAGGGCGTCCAGAACGAAGTTCAGATATTTATGTGAAGGTAGACGAGGCTGTCCGACGCTTGCGTAAAGGTGAGCACTATGAGGTAGATGAAAAACAACGATATGTGCTTATCACAGATGAAGGGATGGACCAGGCAGAACGGCTATTGGGTATAGATGACCTGTTTACTGATACCAACATCGGCATTGTTCATATTATTGAGCAGTCCATTCGTGCCCACAATTTATACCACCGTGATAAAGATTATATTGTTCGAAATGGCGAGGTTTTAATTGTTGATGAGTTTACAGGTAGGGCTTTGGAAGGACGAAGATACTCTGATGGTTTGCACCAGGCTATTGAAGCAAAAGAACGAGTGCCTATTCGTTTTGAGTCCCAGACCATTGCCACGATTACCTATCAGAACTATTTCCGTATGTATAAAAAATTAGCAGGCATGACAGGAACGGCTATCACTGAAGCATTGGAATTCAGTAAGATTTATGGGCTTGAAGTAGTTCAAATTCCTACCAACTTGCCATTAATTCGTGAGGATTTGAATGATTTGATTTTTGCAACTGAAGACGGCAAATTTCACTATGTTGTGAAAGACATTAAACAGATTCATGAAACAGGTCGTCCCATACTCGTTGGAACTGTGAGTATAGAGAAATCAGAGAAATTGGCTGAATTACTTAAAGAGGCAGATATAAACGATTTTCAGGTCTTAAATGCGAAGCACCATGAGCGGGAGGCAGCAATTATCGCAAATGCGGGGAAAAAATCTGCAATAACAATTGCTACTAATATGGCAGGGCGTGGAACGGATATTAAATTAGCAGAAGGTGTCCGTGAATTAGGCGGGTTGTTCATTGTCGGCACGGAGCGACATGAAGCACGGCGTATTGATAACCAATTGCGTGGGCGGTCTGGTCGTCAGGGTGACCCGGGAACAACTCGATTCTATGTGAGCCTCGAAGACGAAGTGGCTCGACTGTTCGGCGGCGACCGTGTCAAACGACTTTTAGATATGTTTGGCAGCAATAGGGAAATAGATGAACAGCCTCTAAGCCAACGAATGGTTTCTCGTTCCATTGAGCGTGCACAGCGTCAGGTAGAAGAATACAATTATGAAATCCGCAAACACCTGCTTGAATATGATGAGGTTATGGATAAGCAGAGGAAATATATTTATTCAATGCGGCAGGATGTTCTTGAAGATAAAGATGTAACTGGACGCCTACAAGAAATGTTCTCTAACATTATTGCAGATGCTATTGACCAGTTTGCACCACCAGAACAACTTCCGGAAGAGTGGGATTTGGAAGGGCTACATAAACAGTTAAAAAAAGTCTTCGGCATAGATTTTAATTTGAGTGGCGAAATAGAGGGAGAAGAAGAGCCTCTATCACTTCAAGATAGCATTTTCCAGCAAGTTCTGAAAGAGTATGAACAGCGACATCAATTTATCGAAAAGGAACTAAAAAAACAATATGAACAACAGAGAAAAGATGTAGGCTCTTTACCTGAAATAAATTTCAAAAAGATTGCACGCAAACGAATTCACGATTTAGAACTTATGGTGCTTTTGCGTGCCGTTGACGAAAAATGGATAGACCATCTCTATGAAATGGATTATTTGAGAGAATCCGTTCGTTTGCGTGCCTATGGACAGCGTGACCCATTACTAGAATATAAACAAGAATCTTTTGAACTGTTTCAGAACTTAATTCAATCTATCGAAATAAATGTGGTGCAATCTCTGTTCCGTATTACTGACCCTGAATATCGGAGGAAACAGCATGCTACTGTTCATACCGCAGCAGGAGCAGTGGAAGAAGACCCATTTGCACATCTACAACGATATAGTTATATTGCTGCTGACAAAGAAGCAGACCGTAGTTTCTCTGCTTTCAATACAAGAAACTTTGCTCTGGGTGGAGAATCAATTCCCGGCAATAAAACATCAGAAGAAGCAGAAGAAGAGAAACCTAAACATGTCCCTGTCCGCGTTGGACCTAAGGTAAAACCTAATGAACTCTGTCCCTGTGGTAGCGGAAAGAAGTATAAAAAATGTTGCGGAAAACAACTCGTATAATTTCATATTCTTCCATCATACTTTTCTGGCTTGTTATGATGGTTCTACTCTTTATCCGTGAAGGGTATTTTACAAAATCAAGTTGGTCATTTCCTGAAATTCGCTGGCAAGAACCTAAAGACTGGTGGGTTGGATTATACACAAATGACGATAAAAAGGTCGGCTTCATACAAGTCCAGACCCAGCCTGACCAATTAAGTCCTTACGGTCCAGCATTTAAATTAAGCATTCTTTCACGATTAGAGACTATCCTCTTCTCTACACCTGTAAACCTGTCTATTCAGGGTTCCGCATGGTTCAGTCAAAAGAAAGGATTGGAAAATTTTCAAATGCGATTCCGTTCTGGCGAAATCAAAATTATGATAGATGGTGAGTATGATGGGAAAAAATTACAGGGAAATGTTCTCACAGGCAATGAAAAAATACCTTATTCCTTACCTGTGGGGAAAAACATTTTATTAACAGGTGGTCCCGCTTTGCCTTTGATGGATATGCCAGTTTTAGAGCCGGGTGAAAGTATTTCCGTAGATGTTTTTGACCCTCTTTCCATGTCCGTCCAAAAAGCCATTATTACTTCTCAGGGAACAGAAAAAATGGAAATAATGGGTAGTCAAACAGAAACATACAAGATGACCATAACATTGGGAGTATTAACCTCAACTGTCTGGGTGACATCAGACCAAGAAATTGTCCAGGCAACGACTCCTTTCGGATTGAAACTAAAAAAAATTACTCCTAATGAAGCAATGAGTTCCGTTGAAGAAAAAACGGGGAATTTGATTAGCACAACAGTTATAAAGCCGAAAGGATTAAAACCGTTTCGTGGAGCAAAACAGATGTGGTTAAAGATAGAAGGGGTTCCTGAAACCCGTCCACTGCCAACGACTGTGTATCAGGTTTATACTGCACAAGGTTATTTCATCCAGCCTCCTGATAAACCCAAATCCATACCACTGACAGAAAAAATTATGAGGACAATTCCTGAGGAAACCCTTACAGGTGACCTATTTGTTCAGGTAGAACATCCAAAAATAAAACAACTCGCACAAGAGATTGTTGGCAATGAACAAGATTTGTGGATAAAGAGTCAGAAAATATATGAGTGGGTGTATAAAAATATTGAAAAGAAAGTAAGTATTAATATTCCCTCTGCTTTAAGTGTCCTCGAAGCACAACAAGGTGATTGTAATGAACATACGGTTCTCTTTACCGCACTGGCAAGAGCCGCAGGTATACCTACTCGAATGTGTTTGGGCTTAGTTTGGAGTGAAGAACTACAAGCCTTTGGTTACCATGCCTGGGTCGAGGTATTTACTGGTGAATGGACACCCATGGACCCCACACTAGGACAGCCTATTGCAGACGCTACACATATTGCCCTGCTACACGGGAATATTGGACATTGGACACAACTAATTTCTTACGTAAACCAAATTCAACTTAAAATAATAAATGTAGAATAAATTTCTCCCTTGCAATGCTCTTATCTGATACCTAAAAACATCTCTTAAATATATTTTAATATAGAATTTTTATTTTTTAAAATAAAGGACTAAAACTGTTTATTAAAATATTAGAATTGTATTGCAGTTTGTTTAAAATTTTGAACAACAAAAAAATTGGATAAGAATAGCAATTGGATTTAAGATTTCTCACTCTGCTTAAAATGATAAGATGAGGTTGTGCATGTTTGAATTAGAGTTAGAATTATTAAGAGAATATACAGAACTAAAAAAAATTTTTAAGAACAATATCAATTGGGGAATGGCTTATGAATCTGAAAGAACGGAAATGGTTTGGTTGGGGACTCGTAGAAGGACCCGACCTGCTCAAAGATAAAAGGGAATCGTTTTGGAACTGGCTGCGGGAATTATCAGGCTTTGACAAACTTCCATATACTCCACATGTAGACTTGAATTCTATCTGCATACCTGGGTCAGCAATCTCTCAACCACTTATTTCTGAACTGCAAACAAAAATCACGAATGGTAAAATCTCTCACAACCATGAAGAACGAATTATTCATGCACGGGGTAAAGGTTATCTGGACACTCTATCTATTCGTTTTGGAACTCTACCCAATGTTCCTGACCTTGTAATTTACCCTAAAACGAAAGAGGAAGTAATTGAAATTGTTCGCTGGGCAAATAATAATCAAATAGCCCTTATTCCGTTTGGTGGTGGAACAAGTGTTGTCGGTGGGGTCAACCCTGTAAAAAGTGGAGACTATCTGGGAATTGCCACATTAGATTTTCGTGATATGAATCGCATTGTTGAAATAGACAAAAAATCCTGCGTTGCCTGTGCTGAGAGTGGGATTGAAGGTCCGGATTTGGAGAAGCAACTTCAGGAACAAGGTTTTACTTTAGGACATTATCCTCAATCCTTTGAATTTTCTACATTAGGAGGTTGGGTTGCTTCACGCAGTGCTGGGCACCAGTCCATCCGATATGGCAAAGCAGAAGATTGGTTTGTCTCTTCCGAACTGGTTAGTCCACCGGGGCTATGGAAGACAGAGGCTTTCCCTGCTTCTGCCGCAGGTCCCCAAATAAGAGACATTATCCCCGGCTCAGAAGGCACACTCGGCATAATGACAGAGATTGAATTTCATATCCGTCCTGTCCCCAAAGAGAAATACTACACCGCTTATGTCTTTCCCTCTTTTGAGATGGGTGTTGAGGCAACGCGTCTACTCATGCAAACAGACATCCCTCTTGCTATGATTCGTCTTTCAGATTCTTACGAAACCTTTTTCTATACTGCAATGGAAATGGGCGAAGGAGACACTTCTAATATACCGTCGTTTTGCCTTATGATTATTGGATTAGAGGGCGACTCTGCCAGCGTTACCGCAGGGCGACAGGTTATTGAAGAGATTTTTTCAAGTTATCAAGCAATTAGTCTTGGCGAAAGTATTGCTGACCGATGGTTCAAACAGCGATTTTTACTTCCTTACCTGCGTGATGAAATGTTGGATTATGGATTAGGTGTTGATACCCTTGAAACGGCTACACGCTGGGACAAATTCCTTGACCTACACGAGGCAGTCTACCAATCCATTAAAAACGCCATTGAGAATGACCCTGATATTAAGCCTAAAATGCCTATTGTAATGGCACATCTCAGTCACGCCTATTTAGATGGTGCAAGTTTATACTACACTTTTATCTTTCCTCGTTCTATGAGAGCCCCTGACAAACAGTGGCACAGGATAAAAGACGCTGCCTCTAATACCATCCGCTCCCATCATGCCACTATTTCACATCATCACGGAATTGGCACAGACCATCGTCCATGGTTTGCTAATGAAAAAGGTGCAATTGCTTACCGACTCCTTTGCCAACTCAAATCTCAAATTGACCCGCATAATATACTCAACCCAGGAAAATTATACTAATTTTTTCGTAGCATAAAAACAAACCTTTGAATATTAAAGTAGCAAAACTATAATATGACCTTCTAGTTTTATGCAAGAATAGTTTTTTCTCGCTTTTTAACATTTTGCAGTTTTTTTGATAAATTCAACGGTTTGTTTTAATCCGTCTTTTAGATTTACTTCAGGTTGCCAGCCGAGAATCATTTTAGCCTTTTCACCAGTGATACATATCGTATGGACTTCACCGGGACGGAGCGGAGCCAATTCAGGTTCCTCTTGATAATCCACGATTTTGGCTATAATATCATACACCTCACGCACGGTTGTCCCTTTTGCCGAACCTAAATTAATTGTTTCATTTTTGCCTTTATCCAGTCCCAACAAGAAGGCACGGGCAATATCCTTTACGAACACATAATCCCTCTGTGGCTCACCATACCCATATAGCACAGGCTTTTTACCATTCAGCATCAAACCCGCGAGTATGGAACATACACCTGCTTCTCCCTCATGACTTTGTCGGGGACCATACACATTTGGCAAACGAAGAATAAGATAAGTTAAATTGTATAAGCGTTGATATAAACCCAAATAATGTTCAAAAGCCAATTTGCTAGTGCCATACGGAGACATGGGCTTAGGCAGATAGGTTTCTGGCACAGGCAATACATCTGTTTCACCATAAATCGCACCACCTGTGGAGGAAAATAAAAATTTTTTTACCCCATACTTTACACTACTTTGTAAGAGGTTAATCCCACCTAACACATTTACCTTTGCATCAAATATTGGATTTAAAACACTTTTTCGCACATCAATTTGTGCGGCAAGATGGGCTATATATTCAGGCTGGAAATCTGCAAATATTTTATCTATCTCTTCTGAACATATATCCATCTCAATCAATTTTGCCGATGGTGAAACATTTTCTCGTTTGCCTGAACTCAAATTATCAATTACAAGGACTTTATGTCCATGTTGCACAAATTCATCTGTTACATGTGAACCAATAAAACCTGCTCCTCCTGTCACGATTATCCTTGACATAAAACAACCCTTTCTAAAAAAATTAACTGGTGGATTTTTATTCAGATTAGATAATAGCAAAAGCGGAATTTTAATTTCATAAAAGCAGGTATAAATACATGGAACTAATATATAACATTGAAGAAAGGTATAAGAAAAGGGTATGATATTAAATTAAAAAAACGGAATAATTTTGTTGCTATATAAAAATAATGCGGAAGGATGAAGTTGTATGATTATTGTAATGGCGAGTAGAAACCCTGAAGATGTTTCTTATGTGGTAAGTCGCATAGAAGAGTTGGGATATAAGGCTCATGTTATTGAAGGGGTTGAACGAACTGTTATCGCTGCAATTGGGGATGAGCGTGGAAAGCAACGGTTAGTCGCGTTGGAAGCCTTACCTCATGTTGAAAAGGTAGTTCCAATATTAAAACCGTTTAAGTTGGCGAGTCGTGAAGTCCGAGAAGCGGATAGTGTTATTCAAGTAGGTAAATTTAAGATAGGACCTGGGTTATTCTGTGTTATGGCGGGACCGTGTGCCGTTGAATCGAGAGAACAGGTTATGCAAATTGCAGAATGGATAAAGAAATGTGGTGCACACATCTTACGCGGAGGTGCATATAAACCGCGAACCTCCCCTTATAGTTTCCAAGGTATGGAATTGGAAGGTTTAAAATTGTTGAAGGAAGCCTCTGAGAAATATGATTTACCAATCGTTACAGAAGCCATGACAGTAGAACAAGTGCCTTTTGTATCTGATTATGCGGATATTATTCAGATTGGTGCACGAAATATGCAGAATTATGGACTACTCCGTGCAGTGGGAAAATTAAACAAGCCTATCTTACTAAAACGCGGCATGATGTCCACAATCAATGAATGGCTGATGTCGGCAGAATATATTATTTCGGAAGGTAATACAAATATTATTTTGTGTGAGCGTGGGATTCGCACCTTTGAGACAGAAACGAGGAATACCCTTGATATACAGGCAGTTCCCGTAGTCAAAAAATACTCTCACTTGCCTATTATCGTTGACCCCAGCCATGCTAGTGGTCAATGGGATTTGGTTATTCCAATGTCTAAGGCGGCTGTCGCAGCAGGTGCAGATGGAATCATTGTTGAGGTTCATCCTAACCCCGCTGAGGCTTTATCTGATGGTGCTCAATCCTTAAATCTGAATAATTTTAAAAAATTAATGGAAGAAATTAGACCTATTGTAGAAGTAATTGGCAGAAAGATGTAAAATCATCTTAAAATAAAGGATAGTGATAATAATATGGACGCAGAAACAGGGGATAAACATACTCCAACTAAAGATGAACTACCTGTTGAAAATACTTCTTTGAATGAAGAGATAAGCGAGGAAGAACTTTTTCTATTTTCTCTTGACCGAGACCAGACAAAGCAAGCAATTCATGCCTTGCTGTTTGTAAATGATAAACCTCTAAGTGCAAAACGAATTGCAGAGATTCTTGGTGATGCCGACCCATTAGTTGTTGTATCTTTACTTGAAGAGGTTAAATTAGAAATAAATAACAGTAGCCTTCCTTACATGTTGAAGGAAATAGCAGGTGGTTATCAATTGTTTGTGCGTCCTATGTTTGAACCTTTCATTCGCAAATTTTTGCAAATTAAAAGGACACACCGTATGTCTCCTGCCCTATTGGAGACATTAGCAATTATTGCATATAAACAGCCTATTACACGAGTTGAAGTGGAAGCCATTCGTGGTGTTTCAGTTGTTTATGCTTTTGAGCAACTTCAAGAGCGAAATCTTATACGGGTATGTGGTGTTTCAGAACTTCCCGGCAGACCCAAACTATACCGGACTACAGATGAATTTCTATTGATGTTCGGATTAAATAGTCTACAAGACTTACCCACTGCTGAAGAATTAAAGGAGTTCAAGTAGTTTCTTGGTTAGGTTACAGAAATACCTTGCAGAATGTGGTCTGGGCTCCCTTCGTGCTATTGAGCGATTTATACGCGAAGGAAGAATCACTGTTAATGGACTGCCTGCGATACTTGGACAAAAAATTAATCCAGAAACAGACAAAATTTTAATTGATACTAAACCCATCGTTCTAAAAATACCTGAAAAGGTTTATATACTCCTCAATAAACCAAAAGGCTATGTAACTACTACCAGTGATGAGTTGGGTAGACCCACTGTTATTGACCTTGTAAAGAAAGTTAAAGCACGCGTCTTTCCTGTTGGCAGATTAGATTTAGATGTCGAAGGGGCGATTCTACTTACAAATGATGGTGAATTGGCAAATAAACTATTGCACCCAAGTAGTGAAGTCCCAAAAATATATATTGCTATCGTCAGAGGTTTCATTACAACTATTGCTGTAAAAAGTTTGCGAGAAGGTGTGAATCTCGATGATGGAAAGACAAGTCATGCAGAGGTTAAAGTGCTATCAAGTTCCTTAAACAGTTCAAAGATTCAATTGACTATACATGAAGGAAAAAAACGAGAAGTAAAAAGGATGTGCGATGCTGTGGGTTTTCCTCTTATTTCATTGAGACGGATTTCCTTTGCAGGTATATCGCTTGGGGGACTCCCTATTGGAAAGTGGCGATACTTAACTCCAGAAGAGGTTTCCAGCCTAAAAAAATTGGTAGAGTAAATATAAATAAGAATCGCATATATCTCTGCTCATTGACTCAATACTATTCGCTTCAAAAAGGACTATAAATAAACTAGTGAAACATAAATGTATGAACTTATAAATTGCATATCTTCATGCGGCTTTATAAATTAACTTTATAATCCACCTGTTACTTCCAGGCAGACACCTGTAATATATGAAGCCAGAGGGGATGCAAGGAATACAATGGGTCCTGCGGCTTCATCTGGTGTGCCACATCTACCTAACGGGATAAGCATGGCAGCCATTCCTTTCATTTGAGAAGGAATACCTAATTTTATAGTCTCGCCTTCTATCTGTATTTGTTCACCACTTTCCTGGTCTTGAATTAATCTTGTCTCAATAAAACCGAACGCTACCGCATTGCAACGAATCCCAAAGGGACCCCATTCTTTGGCTACGGTTTTAGTTAGTCCAATTACACCACTCTTTGCAGTGCTATAATTTACCTGTCCAATGTTCCCATTCAAACCTGACAAAGACGATACATTAACAATACTCCGTGGTTCATGCGGTTTCCCTTCCGCTTTCTCCTGTTTCGCAATTTCACGCATGTATGGTGTAGCAGCCCGTATCATTCTAAACGGCGCTACATTGTGAATCTCTAACATCGCTGTAAATTGTTTATCCGTCATCTTATGTAGCATTCCATCCCAGGTATATCCTGCATTATTTACAATTACATTAATTTTGCCAAAAGTTTCCACTGTTTTTTTCATTAGTAAATCTGGATATTTTGGGTCTGTTACATCACCTGGAACAGATAGCACTTGACAGCCGAAATTCTTAAGTTCGTCCGCAGCGTTATCTGAACAGTTGGCATCATAATCGTTAATGACCAGAGTAGCACCGTATTGAGCAAAAAGTTTCGCCGTTGAAAAACCAATGCCTCTTCCTGCTCCTGTAATTACAACTACTTGATTACTGAACCACTTTTCCATAGCCAATCCCTTTCATGATTTAGTTTTATTTTTAACAATAATATTTTGTAGCGAAACTTATTTTACGGCTTTTTTGTCAAAATAATCAAAATAATCAAAAAATTAGGGTTTTTTATGAGAAATAAACATAGTTGTTTGTTATTAATTCTTATTGGTATTTCTATACTTATTTCCACATTTACTTTTGCTAATGATATAAAAATGTCTCAAGAAAATGTTAAACTCCATAAAACAAAAATTGCTGCGCATCGCGGAGGCAAAGCCCTTTACCCAGAAAATACTATCTATGCTTATCAGCAAACAGTTTCCCGCTGGAAAAACTGTTTGCTGGAAGGAGATGTTCAAATCACAGCGGATAATGTTGCTGTAATAATCCATGATGATACTGTAGACCGAATCACTAATGGACAGGGTTTGGTGAGAGAGAAAACATTAGAGGAAATTAAATCATTAGACGCTGCCTATAAATTTACAACTGATGGCGGACAAACTTTCCCTTTACGCGGAAAGGATATTACTATTCCTACCTTAGATGAATTATTGGAAGCATTTCCTAACAATGTCTTTTTATTCGAAATAAAACCTGCTGCGGAAAATATAAAACCGATTGTTGAACCCATTATAAAACGGAATATGCAGGAGCAGGTTTATCTTGCCTCTGTTAAACCGCAAATAATACAAAAAATTCGCAGTGAATATCCACAAATCAAAACATGTATTACAATTACAGACTCGGTTGAGTTTTTAAGTGCTTTACGAAGCAACAATTGGTCAGATTATATCTCACCCGCAAAGATGTTGGCTATAAATGAAGGTATGGAAAAATCATTCAAAATAACAAACGAGGAAATGAAAAAAATAAAAGAGAAAGGTATACAAATACTTGTCTTCACTATAAACCAGCCTGAAAAAATAAAAAAGTACTTACAATCAGAAGTAGATTGGATTTTATCCGATTACCCTGACCGCATTGCTCAACTTGAGGCAGAATTATAAAAAGAATAAGATAAACCTCACACATGATTAGTTTCATATTAGGTCTTACTTGTTGTCCACTAAAAGATTTGGGGAAAGTTTTTAGACATTGAGATAAACAATACAATATCTATTTTCATGTAGTATAAATATCTATTTGATTTATATTTTTTATTCCTCTCGAGAATAAACTATATTAAGGACAATATGTGATATATAACTTATCACAAATTTATATTTTCGTGTTATTGTAGGGGCACAATTTATCGTGCACAAAAATTCAGGTTATGGCATATTAGATAGCGGCTATTTGAGTGTTTGATAAATTAAACCCCTACATTGGTTTTTATATTTTTCTATATTAGAAGAGGAATACCCAGTTACACACTCTTCAACAATGTATTTTCTTTTTAACTCCATAGCTGCTTTCCATAAGCCATCTCAAATTGTGAGATACCATCATATTAATTATGAAAAAATAAAGAGTCAAAATAAAAGAGAAAAAGATGAGATTCATATAGGTAGTTTTATCCTTCGGCTTGCAGACCGCATTTCAATAGAGATAAATAAGAATAAGCCTATTTTAGCACAAAAAGAAAATATCTCAAGTTTAATTGCTGCAAATAAAAGTGCTTTTCATCCAGAGGTATTGTTGCCTTTTGAAGATGTTCTTAATCGTGATTATATATGGTTAGAGTTGGTATCCGTTCCACAAGAAAAATTGTTTGAAAGGGTTTTACAGGAATCTATTGTTAATATGCCACAAAATGATTTTCATGGATTATCGGAGATAATTGGACATTTAATTGACTTCAAGAGCCCTTATACTGCAGGTCATAGTCATTCTGTTGCGGTAGTAAATCATTGGCTTGTAGAAAAAACAATAGAATTTTCCGGGCTTGAAAATAGAAATCTTTTTCCTGTCGGCTTTCTTCATGACATTGGCAAATTGGCTATTCCTTCGGATATATTAGAGAAGCCGGGAAAATTAGACCCACTTGAATGGAGTATAATGCGTTCTCATGCCTATTATTCTCATGTCGCCCTTGAACTATTATATGATACATATCCAGAACTAAAGTATGCGCCTCTGCATCATGAAAAATTAGATGGAACAGGCTATCCATTTGGACTAAAAGGTAAAGAAATTCCAGATACGGCTCATTCTCTCGCAATCGCCGATGTCTTTACTGCACTCACAGAAAATCGTCCTTATCGAGGTGTTATGCCTGAAAATGAGGTTGCAAAAATAATGAAATCGCTAAAAGGCTCTTCAAATAATTCAAGTAAGTTGCAGGAGGACCTGATAGATT
>DAOOVZ010000003.1:0-40148 GCA_035370665.1 Candidatus Hydrogenedens sp. | reverse complement strand
TGGAAACAGACCTTCCCCTGCGGAACTTTTTTCTAAAACACCAGAAACAATTAATCTAGTTAATACAAAGATGACAGTAAAACCTCCAACCATTTATTTTTTAGATTTAAGATATTTACCGCCAAGACGCCAAGTCCGCAAAGATGGGAAACACAATATTAGTCACTTAATATCTCTAATGCGGAAGCCCAATGAATAAATGAAAAACCATAACGCTCTCTCAACTTGTCAATACATTTCAATCCCTGTTTTATCTTCCATTCCTTTAAAGAGTGAAAAAGCAATAATTGTCCCTGTAATGAGGTCAATTCAGAAAGCATTACGCCAACCAAACGAACCCGATACCTTCGACTTTTCGCCTTTGCAATTAAGGGAGGTAGTGCTAGTAAAAAATCGCTATCCAAAAGAGTAGGCTCTGGAAAAGAACAGGAGAATGTCCGTGTGATAAAATCGGCATAACGCACTTTTAGGGTAAATCGCTTTGCCTCCATTTGTTTCTGCCTTAATTCATAGGTGCATGCTTCTAGAAGTTTTATTATCTTTGGAATAATTTCTCGCCAATAGACCAAATCGCTATCAAAAGTGATTTCTCTTGAAATAACCCTTGGTAAATCTGTATGAGGAAGATATTCTACATCAAGCCCTCTTGTCCATTGATAAACATGAAAACCATACGCACGACCAAAAAGTTCCTCTAATTTTTCTAATGAAAACTTTCTAATTTGACCTATTGTGTAGACACCTAAAGAATGGAAAACCTGTTCTGCCCGTGGTCCAATACCCGGAACACTACGGACAGGTAAGGGGGTAATAAAGTCTAAATCTTTCCCCGGAGGCACAGAAAGATACCCATCTGGTTTCGCCTGCTTTACAGCAATTTTTGAAACAATATAATTTGAGGCTATCCCTACCGTGCATGGCAAATTTACTTTATTCCACAATGTATTTTTCAGTTCTAATGCTAAATTATCTTCTGACCCAAACAGGCTTATACAATTTGTAATGTCCAAAAAAGATTCATCAATAGATGCAACCATCACCTGCGGAGAAAAACGATGAAGAATATCTACAACTTTCTCCGAAACATATACATATTTCTCGTAATTCCCAGCGACCAGAACCGCTCCCGGACATTTTCTCCGAACTTCTCCCACAGGCATACCAGCAGTAATTCCATATTTCCGTGCTTCATACGAAGCAGAAGATACGACCCCTCTTGGATTGTCTATCTTTGTTACCACTACCAATGGTTTTCCTCGATATTCAGGATGCTCTGCCTGTTCTATAGATGCAAAAAAAGCGTCCATATCTACATGTAATATCCGTGTTCCCATAAGCAGTTTCCTTTATATAGTGAAAATATTTTCACCATATAATTATAAAAGTATATAACCCATTACTGTCAAATCGGCTTCATAAACAGAAATATACAGGTAGGACATTTAATTACGAGAAAAAACTACTTTATTTTTTTAGAGTTTCATTTTTTATTGCTATTAGACGATGCGGTATATTCTTGTATTATTTCAAGCAATCTCTGTCCTCTGGGTGTGTCTACGGGTATCATGGAAGTATTTCTGCATTCAGGACAAATTTCATATTGACTTGTCAATCGCCAAATTGTGTAGATTAAACCGGGTAAGATAAAAAGCAGCCATAGTGCAAGTTCAATATAGAAACTTCCTCTGGTTATTCGTTGTGGGTAGCCAACATATCCACAAGTTGTGCAGATTGAGTGTTTTGCCATTATTTTTGCCTTTGTTTTGTCAGTGATTTTTATTTAAGTTGGCAATGCTTATCTGTTCTAAACTTATATTTTATCACTATCTAATTTTCAAAACCATCAAAACCTTATAGGTCTTATTTTTACTTAATTTCTATTTGAACATCTGAGGGAGTCGTTATTAAAGACCAGAGCGTTTTCCAGTCGGCATTGATATAGAAGATAGGTGCAAGATTTATATTTGGAGTTGTTAATAGTAAAGAAACTGTTGCCTGATTATTCCTAAATCCAATCATTAATTCACCATTGGTGAAAGGTTTTGGGTCCTCTTTTCCCAATAATTTTTCCAGTTGCTTCTCTACAATGCTAACATTTTGTAGATATAGTATTAGACGAAGTAGCACATCTCGGTTAATAGTCAATCCATCGGGGCATGCCAGATTAAAATCGCCATTTATCAATTGCCCCGTCATAAGGTTCACATCAAAGTCAAAAGAACCGTGGGCTGTTCCTGAAAGTCGTATCCATGGAGGTCGGACTTCCTCTGTAAATTGCGATAAATCCAATTCCTCAAACGAACCTTTAATGTTGCCCAGAAACGAATTATCTTTCCACTGCACAGTTCCTCCAAAGTTAAACTTGCCTTTCCACAAACTACCAGATATATTTTCTAATTTCATTTCAAGGGGTAATAAATTGAGATGAAAATTGCTTTCTATTTGTTGTAAAGGAATCTTATAAAAGACAAAATTACCCGCGTCTGAGTGGATAGGAAATGTCGTTTCTGCTATGTTTTGTTTATAACCTTCCGATAAGAAATTTTCTATCTGGATTTGCCATGCAGGAACATCTAATTTTTGTATATCAATATTCCATTTTATATTCCCGCTGTTTAACCTGTTGTCCCTATACTTAATTTCATCTGCTATCAGAGAAAAAGTCCCTTTGCTAGCTGGACCTATTCCCAGTCCATACAACTCAGCCAGATTCCCTGTAATTGACACATTTCCCACATCTAATAGAAGACTTTTGCCCTCCGTTGGAAATTCAAAACTACATTTCTGGATATTGCCCAGAGAACAATTCTGGATACCGATTTGCAATTGTTCAATCTCGACTTTGTATTTTGAATAGTCAAGGAATGCACCTCCATTAACACATAAATTTGTCCCTTCAGGTAGTGTATATCCCGCCATTCCTATTCCTTCGCCTGTGCCTGAACCTTGAATCTGAATTTTTTGTTTTCCATCCCAATTGAGATTGCCTGTGAAATCTATTTTTCCTGGTAGGTAGAAAGGCAAAAAATCAGTAGAGATTGAAGAAAGATATATTTTCGTTTTTACCTTTCCTTCCAGAGACAGCGGAGACAAATGTAGATTAAAAGATTGCAATTCAAGGTCCATAGAATTTTCAGAGGTAATTTGAAAAGTCCCGGAAAACATCTGTAAATTTTTAATCATTCCTTGAAAATTAAATTCCGATGGTGAAATAGGTAAAAATTCGTTATCTTCATTTTCAGGGGATAAATTGCCAGCAGCCTGTAATTGTATATCATTCCACGATGTGCCCTGTATATTTAGATTGCAGTTTCCAATTGAATTTGCCAGCGTATTTTTTATAATTGAAGGTGCCCAATTCTCAAAATATTTTAAAGGAAACTTTTCTGTGTTTATATTTATCTTATATGACTCAAAGGGCATAAATTCTGTTGAAAAAAGAATAGGATGAGACAGAAAATTTACATCTCCATTCCAGTTTACTTTATGTTTATCGTTTACATCCAGAGTAGTATGGAATTTACTATTTAATGTGATTGCCTCAAATTCCGAAGAAGCGCACTTTCCCTGAATTTCTCCTTCCAAATTGGGGAATATCCCATTTAACAGAAGGGAATAATCAATAGTGAAAGGTGCAATTTTGCCCAACATGAGTGTATCGTATATATAAGGAGAGATTTTCTGGATTATGGAACTGTGAAGTGGACTATCTGAAACAAGTTTTAATCCCATGTTCTGATTTGCAGGTGTATATTTCCACTCTATATTCCATTTAGGTTCTTCAGCCGTGTTTAGGGATACAATCGTGCTTTGCTCGTTGTCCAGAAAATCAGAATAAATGTGCATAGTAGAGGTATAATCAAGCCATGGCTTGTCTTTTGCTCCTATTGTTAAAGAATGAACAGATATATCTCCGTTAATAGTTTCAGGAATCCATATTGGTTTTTGATAGCGGATATTTCCTACGAGATTTTTTATTTCAATCTTTTGCCAATAGACAGGGAACGACAGAAAAGAATAAGACAATTCAGATATATAGTTTGCCGCAAGTTCATCTGAGTATAAACGGATATTATCAAAATCAATTTTTGTGCCAGATTTATCAATATTAAATTTTCCCGAAATAAGGATATGAGGCATAAATTGGACGAGTGTGTCTATTTCATATAATTCTTGGAGTGATTTGCATGTAATATGAATAACTCCATGAATCTTTTCTATCTGCTGATTATGAAGAACTTCTAAATTTGTATTCGGTGCGTCAAGAGAAAGACTCTTTTTCTGTTTATCAATCATTAATTGAACACCTGTTAAAAACAGGCTATTTTCCGAATCTGAACCTGAAAAGAAAATTTTGTTAATAGTCAAATTTTCTGGCAAGTATTTAAAGTAATAATTATAATCTTTTGTTTCCTTGTTATAAGTGTGAGTTGTTGTAGATTTAATATCTTCTTTACCTTTAGGTCTCGTAGAAATATTGATTTTACATTCATCAATATTTAAATGGTAATTTTTTAATTTCCATGTTGAAAATTTTACCTGAAAATTATTAAATTCTAATGCCGTGTTATAATTAAGTAGTTGAATATAGATTTTTTCAAAAGAAACGCTTGGATAAAAAGATAGCCCTTTCAATGATATGGATATATCCGAAGTGGGTTTGAAGGATATAGAACCTTTAATTTGAAATGTTGCCCAGATTCCCAAAGTGGTTAGAACTAAAATACAAAAGCCAAAAATAAAAGTAAAAATAATATACTTTACAATGTGAAATATTTGTTTTCTCAAAGGTCTTCCCTTTAATATAATATTATAGAAATAGAGTATCACAATTTATATTTTAATTACGAGGAATTATGGGAAAAAAGGCAATAGCAAAAAAAGAGCAACCTACTCCACCAAAAATGGACACTGCAGAATTAAAAGATAGGACTTTGGGCTCACCTATAAATAAAGAAAATGTTCCTTTCTCAACGAAATTATATCGTGTTTTGTTTGTTCAGCCATTACAGGGACCGCATCAATCGTTACATCCTACAATACTAGAACATCTTCCTGAATGCCATATTGACTGTGTCCATTCAATAGAAGAGACAATGGACTATGTGAAACTTTTTGTGCCTGATTGTTTAATTATTGATAATGCTCTTGGAGATGAAGTTTGTTTAACACTATGCAGATACTGGAAAACTTCTCTGGAAACCTCAAAGATACCTATCCTACTTATAGTGGACTATGAAACATCAACCGAACGCCGTTGGGAATGGCTGGTTGCAGGCATAGATGATTTTCTAATTTTCCCATGTGATATGCCTGAAATTATAACTCGTATCCGTATATTATTGCGTATGAGGCAGGCGGAAATTGGGCTTTGGGAAGCCAATCGTCGGTTGATGGGACTGGCAGAGGAGCGGTCGCGTGCTCTGTTCATATATGATTCCCTGAACCGTTTTTTATTAGACAATTGCACAAACCCGATATTAATATTTGAACTTGATGAGAATATTGAAGATAGTCGTTTCCTCGATGCCAACTCAATTGTATACCAGATAACAGGTTATAGTCGAGAAGATTTTTTACACCTTAGATTGCGTGATATTATCCCTCCAAATCGTGCCAGAGGAATAGAAGGTAGAATTGAAAGTATTACTCAGCACCAGCAAGTATCCTTTGAAACAGTCATTTTAGCCAAAGATGGCAGACAAATACCCGTATATGTTCAGGCAAGAGCATTTGATACAGACAAACACTCCTGTATCATTACTATTGGTCAGCCTCTTGAAGAAACACAAAGTCTTACCTCTGAACGCCTTTCCGACAGTGCTTCGAGGTATAGAATTCTGGCAGCACAGACAGGCATGATGATTTATGATTGCAACCTTAATACGGGAAAAATTAAATGGGGAGGTGCAGTAACACAAGTAACAGGCTATCTACTACACGAATTGGAGACAATCAATTTACAAAGATGGATTGACCATATTCATCCTGAAGATTTGCCTCGAGTAAAGGCACATATTCGAGTTGCAGTAGAAGAGGTGGGAAAATTTCGGATTGAGTACCGATTACGGCATAAAAGTGGTGAATATCGTTATGTAGAGGACCAGGGCGTAGTTTTGCCTGATACAACAGGTGAAGCCTATCGCATACTGGGTTCAATAAAAGATATAACTGTGCAAAAGGAAGAAGAAGAGGCAAGAAGACATGCAGAACAACAGGTTCAACATTCACAACGATTAGAAAGTTTAGGCGTATTGGCAGGGGGAATTGCACACGATTTTAATAATCTGCTTGCTGTGATTATTGGCTTAACAGACATGGCGTTAAATGAGATTCCAAAAAAATCAGCAATCCATGAAGACCTGAAAGAAGTATTGCAGGCAGCACATAGAGCAAAGGACCTTGTGAAACAGATTTTGACATTTAGCAGACAAACAGGTGAGGAAAATACCCCTCTGTATTTACATGTAGTTGCCCGCGAAGCACTGAAACTCCTAAGAGTGACTACCCCACCTACCATAGAAATTATTGATAGCATAGATGTCCATTCTGGCGCAATTATGGGCAATCCAGCACAGATACATCAAGTTGTTATGAACTATTGCACCAATGCTATTCAAGCCATGCCTAAGGGAGGTAAATTGGAAGTAGAAATTCGCGATGTCACCCTAAGCGATAATGCCTCACAAATTCATCCAAAACTTAATCCCGGCACCTATGTAAAATTGACTGTTCGCGACACAGGCTACGGAATGGAACCACAGATATTAGAACGAATTTTTGACCCATTTTTCACTACGAAAAAGCCCAGCGAAGGAACAGGTATGGGATTGGCAGTAGTCCATGGAATTGTTACCTCTCACAGCGGCGCAATTGTAGTAGAAAGTAAACCTGCTATGGGTTCAACCTTTTACACATATTTCCCAAGAATTGATAATCCTATTGTATCTGAGAAGAATCAAGAAGAAGAACCACTGGAGGGAGAGGAAAGAATCTTGTTTGTTGATGATGAAGAATCGGTATGCAAGTTAGGGAAACGAGTACTGACACAATGGGGGTATAAAGTGGAAGTATGCCAGAATCCTATGACTGCATTAGCCCTTTTTACACAGAACACTGAGCGATTCGACATTGTTGTTACTGACCAGGCTATGCCCAAAATGTCCGGTGAGGTCTTAGCAAAATGGGTTAAAGAACTTCGTCCTGATGTCCCTGTTATTTTGTTCACAGGTTTTAGTGGCGAACTTTCAACAGAAGAATTATCACGATTGGGTATTGATGATATAGTGATGAAACCTATAGTTGCTCGAGACCTTGCCCGTCGTATAAGAAAAGTCTTAAATCAACAAAAAGACAAGAAATAATTCTTTATTTTTGCCAATTAAGAATATTATGTGGGTTTAATAATGCCTAAATTAAGGGAGGATCCTGGCAGAATTTTTACTTCTTTAATTTCTAATATCATTCCATTTTCAGTTTTTATCCGCAGGTTATACATTCCCGCAGGAAGAGGAGAAAATAAAATATTTCCCGCTTCATCGGTATGTGCATTGCAGGGCCACCAGGGTCCTAATTTAGGGTGGAACATCATTAGCCCTACATTTTCATTTGAGATAGGTTGACTATCTTTATCAATTAATCGCAATTCTACGGAACTTGCTTCAAGCATGACTACCTGCATATCTTCAAGATAATCAGCATTAGTTGGAGCAATTTCAAAGTAGTTATTGGGGAAATAATGTAAAACAGGGTCCCATGCACGAATATATACGGCTTTATTCTTTGGAACTTGTATAATACTTATTCCATCAGGACCACTCAAATTACCACGAGCAATAGGCTCATCAAAGGCATTAGGCTTTTCCGTAGCAATACCTGCCATGTTTTCAAGTGGTTTCCCTGTGCTATCAATGATGATTATTTTGCCAGTAACCAATGGATTTGCATTGTTTCTTTCTATTGCGGGTGTTTCAGGAGAGGTCTTAGGCTCAATGGTTTCGACAGGTTTATTAGTTTTTTCAGAAGGCTGTTTTTTCTCTGCATCTTTTTGATTACAAGAAAAAACAAATGAAAATAGCAAAAATAGAAAGAGAAGTTGTAAATAAATTTTATTCCATTTATTTTTAGTCTGTCTCATGGTCTTGTATAAGGAATTGGTGTTGATATAGTTGGTAATAAAATCCCTGTTGTTCCAATAACTGTTTGTGAGTCCCCTCTTCTATGATTTTCCCATAGTCTAATACTAAAATTCGGTCAGCGTTCATAATAGTAGATAGACGATGAGCAATTATAACACTGGTTCGTCCTTTTAAGAAGGTTGCTAAGGCTTCTTGAATATATTTTTCACTTTCCGAGTCGAGATTGGAAGTGGCTTCATCTAAAAGTAGCACTCGGGGATTTCTTAAGATGGCGCGTGCCAATGCAAGTCGTTGCCTTTGTCCGCCAGAGAGTAGTTGTCCAAATTCACCCAGATTACTGTCTAACCCATTAGGCATTTGTTGGACAAACGATTCTGCATGTGCCATTATTAATGCTTCTTGAATTTGCTCGTCAGTGATATTTCTATCTCCTCCCGTCATATTGTCGCGAATTGAACCTGAGAAAAGGATGGTTTCCTGTGTGACTATTGCTATCTGCTGCCGCAAACTTTCCAATGTTACATTTCTAATATCCATATCATCAAAATATATAGCCCCTCCATTAACATCATAAAAACGAGGGATAAGTTTTACAATAGTTGTTTTTCCTGCACCACTAGGTCCGACCAGTGCGATTTTCTCTCCATGCCGAATAAAGAAATTTATGTTATCGAGGACAATCTTTTTGCCATCGTAGGAGAAAGAGACATTCTCAAACCGTATATGGTTAAAAAGTGGTTTTAAGTGTGTAGCATGAGGGGCATTCTGGATATCAGGCTTCAGGTCTAAATATTCAAAAACTCTTTCAGCACTTGCGACACTGGTTTGTATCAGATTATTTACAGTAGACAACTTCCGAATCGGGTCAAGTATCATGGCTAATGCGAGGTAAACCTGCAACAGGTCACCAATATCGAGACGATGTGCAATGACTCGATAACCGCTAAACAAGATAAAGCCAGAAAAACCTACTACAAGTATGAATTCCGTAATGGGTTCAGTCGCGGAATCTGCTTTGACCATTTTCCTTAAGAATTTCCGTAATTTAGACGCCTCAAAATTGAATCGCTTTTTCAGAAAATCCTCCATCTGAAAACCTTTAACGATAATAATTCCCCGGGTGGTTTCGTTGATTAATGAGGCAATATCTGCAACTTTCATAAGTGAACGGCGAACACTTTTACGAACATACAGTCCTAAATGGATTAGCGTGTATCCTAAAGGTGGCAAGACACAAACACCAACAAGTGTTAGCCATGGGTCAACACTGACAGCAACGGCAAGAAAGATTAACGCCTTAAAGGGTTCGCGTAGCACCTTGATAAAAGCGTTAGAAAGTCCACGATTGACCATGAAAATATCATTACTAAATCTCGCAACAACATCCCCAGAAGAATGAGATTCAAAAAAACCTAACGATTGAGTCATTATATTTTCATACATTTTTTGAGACAGGTCAACTGAAACAAACGCACCGACAGAACCAGCAAGGTATTCCTGAAAAAATCGAGCACAACCACTTATAAAAGTTAGTGTAATAACAATAACAATGGCAATAGACAGAGCAAACAGTTTATATTTTCGCATTCTTTCTACAAGTCTTATAAAGGATTTATCCCATTCTGCGGGTGGCTTACCCAGCCATTTATGAATGTCCGAATCCCATTTTTGAATTTCTTTTGCATATTCAATTGCAGGGTCTTTTTCGTTGCTAAGCAAAATTGTATTTTGAGAATCAGGCGATTGATATAAAGTAAGTTTAACTGCTGTTCCCAGACTTACAATCATAGTCCCAAATGAGAACGCAATAATAATAGACAGGACAATGGCTACAATTAGACGAGATTTATAGACCAGGGCATAATGGATTAGTCGAAAATAAACCTTCCAACCTGAACTTGTCCGTTTTGGTTCAGATAAGAATAACTCTGGTAAAGATTCTGTATTTGTTGGTAATGGTTCCATATAATATAAATAAGTAGATTTTAATTAGTATCCGAAAAAGTTTTTCTGGCAATTTCATTCAGTTTTTCAAGGGTTTGTTCTGCTTCTGTCATAATATCATTTATAATTTCTGAAATGCTTTTTATCTCATGAATCCTGCCGACAACCTGTCCACAAGCGATACAGCCCCGGTTAATATCCCCACTAAAATAGGCTTCCCTACCTATCTTGCCGGAAATAATCGGCAATAGTTCTTCGAGGGTAGCACCTTGCTGTTCCATGCTGGCTACGGTTAAAGCGGCTTCATTCTTCATAATTCTTGCAGGATTGCGAATAGAGCGTTCTACTACAATAGTATCGGTTTCCTGTGCTTGCACTATCCATTGCTTGAAATTTTCATGAATAGGAGATTCCTTAGAAGCCATAAAGCGAGTACCCATTAGTATAGCGTCTGCACCTAGACACAAAGCCGATACTAACCCTTTACCATCACAAAAACCGCCTGCGGCTATCACAGGTATAGACACTGTTTCTACTGTTTTGGGCAGCACAATGAGCGTGGAGACATCGTCCATCCCAGGATGTCCTCCGCATTCAAAACCAACTACAGTAACCGCATCTACACCGACTTGTTCCGCTTTCTTGGCATAGCGGACAGCAGGAACTTTATGAATAACTTTTACCCCAGCAGATTTCAATTTAGGTAAATATGGTTCTGGATTTCTTCCCGCAGTTTCAACGACAGGAATTCCTTCTTCACAAACAATATTTACAAAAGTTTCAGTCATATCACTGGGCATAATTACAGGAAGCATGGAAATATTTACTCCAAACGGTTTATCGGTCATGTCTTGTGTTTTACGAATTTCTTCTCGTAATTCTTCTCCACTAGCACATGATACTGCTGTAATGAATCCTAAACCACCTGCATTAGATACAGCAGAAACCATCTTTGACTTTGCTAACCATTGTAAGCCACCCATAAGGATAGGATATGTAATCCCCAACATTTTTGTAATTCTTGTTTCATAAGTAAACATGTTTTCTCCCTGCAATTCTTGTTTGAAAGTATAGCATAGTTTGGAAATATACAAAACCTGTCAATCATTTTCCCCCTCAAAATAATCTGTTTTCCCTTCCACCTCTGTCTTATCATCCGCATTATCTTCCTTTTTAACTTCTTCCTCATTTGCTACAACTTTTACAATTCTGCCTCTAAACTGTGTTAATAAAGACTGAATTTGAGGAATTTTTTTTAATTCTTCCGCAATATCAGGAGATACGAGGTCTTTAAAATTCCCACTTTGCTGGGTTTGAGTTTGCGATGGGTTTGGTATATATTCCTCTTTAATAACTTGTATATTTTTAGTTGGATATTGAAGCCGATTCATAATATTGCGAAGAAGTTGTTGTGTTTTTTCATCAGACAGACATGAAATAGCAGTTGTATTTGTAGAATTTACATAAACAAACAATGTCTCTGTTTCTTTTTGATGTGATACCTGAATGGAATTTAAAGATAACCTTATCTCTATACCTTCTTTGGAAAGTTCATGAAGCAGTTTTTTTGTTAAATATTCCTGACTTTTTTTTTGTTGGTTGGAGGTGTGAATTGAAACCTGTTTAGAGACTTTCTTATCCATTGATATATTGGATTGGTTTGATGTGAGAACAATCGGTTTTTCGGTATCTTTTTTAGGTGGATGAGGTGTTTCTATTGTTTTTTTTTCTGGCATCTCTACATTTTGTGGATAAATTTGACGGGATTCTTTGACAGTAGTGGAGGACGGAAGTTTCAGAAAATCTTCAAGTTGAAGTATTTTATCCAGAATGGTTTCAATAGATAATTCAGCACCTACTTTGCAGTTTTTAACAAAAAAGGCTTCCAATGCAGTCCGATGGGAAAGTTGCAAAGTAAAATGTTGATTTAATTCTGCCAATTGCTCTACAAGTCTGATAAGTTGAACTATTGAAAATTTTTCTGACTGTTCTTTTAATCGTTCAATATCTTCTTTGGGTAGAAAGAGTTGATTTGGGTCCTGTGTCGTTTTCAAGATAAGTAAATTTCTTATATGCTGGATAAATTCTTCGACAAACTGTGTTAGGTCTTTTCCAGATGTAGAAATCTCATCAATAATGGTTAGTGTTTTTAGAACATCTTTATCTTGTAGAGCATAGACTAATTGGTCAATTTTCTCTGTTTCAATAAGTCCAAGAACATCCTGAACATCTTTATAAGTAATTTCTCCATCGCAGTAGGTCATAAGTTGGTCGAGGATACTTTCCGCATCTCGAACACCTCCATCGGCTGTGCGTGAAATTACAAACAGTGCTTCTCGTGTAGCACTCCGTTTCTCTGCCTTTACAATTTGTTCTAAAAGATGAACAATATTAGGCACAGCAACTCTGCGAAAATCATAGCGTTGACATCGAGATATAATTGTGGCTGGAATCTTATGTGCTTCTGTCGTAGCAAGTATAAAAACCGCATGAGACGGTGGTTCTTCTAATGTTTTTAGTAGAGCATTAAACGCCGCTGAAGACAATTGATGAACTTCGTCAATAATATAAACCTTGTATCTAGCATGAGCAGGTGCCAATCTGACTGCCTCACGAATTTCACGAATATTATCTACGCTATTATTAGAAGCACCATCAATTTCCTGAACATCCAGATGTGTCCCATTCCCAATTTCTATGCAGTTATCGCATTTATCACATGGACTAGGTGTTGGTTTATCAGAACTCAGGCAATTCAATGATTTTGCAAGAATACGCGCCGTTGTAGTTTTTCCAATTCCTCTTGAGCCAATAAATAATAAGGCATGATGTATGCGACCTGAAACAACCGCATTTTTCAATGTCCGTGTAATATGTTCCTGCCCGACAACCTCATCAAATTGCTGCGGTCTCCATTTTCGGGCAAGAACATGATATGTATCATTTGGTTTTGGCATAGTTTTCTATTTTTCCAGAACTTAATTATGAAGTGCTCGCGCACCTTCCGTCGAACGATATGTTCAGAACGGCAACAGAGCAGTTAGCTCGGGTCCGGCGACCCTACAGCACACAGACAGATTCGACTACGGCTGCTTCCTTCCGGACCTGACCGAGTTTGTCGTCCATCTGTTGAGTAGGACCAAACCGTCAACACCACTTACTCTGCGCCTGCTAAAGGACATACCGCCCTCGGGAGGGAATTCAGCCTCGCTAAAGCGGATTTGCGAGTTCAGGAACGCCGCTTCGTTCCCACCTAGCGCGAGCAACTATTATTATAACGATTTCTTTTGAGAAAGGCAAAAAACTATATGCAATGTTTTCGCTATAAAATATAGTCCATTATTAAAACTATTCAAGAAAATGATAAAATCCTTCCATATAGTTTCATAATGGCAAGAGTAAGTGATATTTGTTTTTAAAATATTGGACTATTCTTTTAAAATAAGTAGGATAATTTAATGAAAAATAGAATAAAAATACTTCTGATAATTTTTTTATTGTGTATTTATGTAGGATGTTCCCAGCCTGAAAGAGTAGAAATAAAAACAAAGAGGGAATTTACCACCCCTCAATCAAATAATTCTGTCACTCCTTTGCCAGTTCCTCAACGACTACGACTCGTTCCTCTCGTTCCTAATGATATAGATTCTGTATCAAATCAGAGCGAAGAATCGCAATTAGCAAATCCACAATCACAAATTCCACAGAAAGTAGAAGAAGCCCTTGATGGAAATGAAGGAGCAAATACTCCTAATTCTGTGGTTGGTGGATTTGCTCAATTAAATTTAATCTGGCAGACACCTGACGGCTGGCAGGAGGATAGGGGTAAACCAATGCGTATAGTTACATTTACAGGGGGTGAAGGTTCAAGTTGGGAATGTTATATAAGTGTGCTTACGGCTCAGGCAGGTGGAGTTGAAGCAAATTTTAATCGTTGGGCAAGCCAGATGGGAAAAACAAACATAAATGTTCAATCCCTTTCACAGTTGCCTGAAATTACTATTCTGGGGAAATCATGCAAAGTGTTGGATATTAGCGGTGATTATATAGATATGCAAGGAAATACTTTTAAAAATCATCGTTTATTAGGCACAGTTTGTCCCCTGGAAAATCACACACTATTTATTAAAATGACAGGCACAGATAAGGAAGTAGCCCAGCAAAAAGAAAATTTTTTCAACTTATGCAAATCACTCTCTTTAGCCAACTAAACAACATGATGGAAGAATAATGATGAAAAAAGTGCTTCGTTTTTTAGGTTCCTATAAACTTTCCGTAGTCTTACTCTTTTTTCTTATGGCTATTGTGTTTTTTGGAACATTAGCACAGACAGAACACGGAATCTATGAAATACAAAAGCGATATTTTGAATCAGTGTTTGTAGTTCATTGGATAGCCAATAAAATTCCATTACCTTTACCCGGTGGTGGACTTTTAATGGTATGCTTACTAATTAACCTGTTTATTGGGGGTGTTTTGCTGGCACCAAAAAGCATTAAGAGACCGGGCATGCTTATCGCACACTTAGGTGTTATTTTGCTTATTCTTGGTGGATTCTGGGGCAAATTATGGGGAGACTATGGACAAATCTCACTTTTTGAAGGAGAATCAAAAAAGGAGTTTGAAGATACTAAAAATTGGGAAATTTATATCTGGAAGTTAGCAAAAGAAAATAATACACCTACTATGGAATGGATAATTCCTCAGAAAGATTTTGCCCATCTCCGCGGTGCAATGAGACGAACCTTCTATTCTCAAGAACTTCCCTTTGAGATAACGCTTATGCGTTTTATGAAAAATGCTATGCCTCGATTGGCTATCCCCGGTGTGGAACAGGGGATTCAAGGGGTTCTGTTGGAAGCAGTAGAATTAGAAAAAGATGAAGAGTTAAACCTTGCCGGGATATATGTAGAAGTTGCTGCAAATGAACAACATCATCTTGGCATTCTTTGGGGAGGTGAAGTTCAGCCCTGGGTCTTTGAGATAGGTAAAGAATTATATGCAACGGGTATTAGACATCGTAGGATAGAATTACCATTTACTATTAAGTTAGAGAAATTTATTAAAGAATTTTATCCGGGCACTAACAAACCTCGTTTCTTTGCGAGTGAGGTAGTATATTTCACAGGAGACTGGGAACAACGCATCGTGATACGGATGAACGAGCCTTTACGATACAAAGGTTTTACTATATATCAGGCATCATGGGGGACAGCCACAGGAGTCCAATCTTCACCTGTTTTCTCAACTTTAGCCGTAACAAGCAATCCTGCCGAACAAATACCCTTATACTCTTGTGTGATTATTTCATTAGGATTGTTAATTCATTTCGCTCAAAAGTTGAACAGATATTTGAAGCATAAAAGAGAAGCAGGAGAAATTAAATGATATTGTCTCTGTTTATAAATACAATCTTGATTGCAATGCAATTGACACTGCCTAATACCAGTGAGATAGTTTCAAATACAACACATCAGATTAATGAACTACCTCCACTCTGGGGAAAGGAGATTATCGCGTATGCAGAAAAACTTCCTATTCAATCAGACGGTCGTGTAAAACCATTAAGCACCTATTCGCGATTTCTACTTTTAAGATTGAGTGGCAAAACCTCTATTAAAAGACTTGATGGAAAAACATTGTCATCAACAGAATGGTTTTTAGACTGCCTCTTTTATCCAGAAGCCGCAAAGAAATATCCCGTTTTTATTATTCAAGATGAAACAGTTTTAGAAAACCTCGGCATAGAAGGGCACGGTAAAAAACGAGACCGCTATGCTTATAATGAATTGGTAGTGGCTCGTAATAAATTAATGGACGAAGCACAGAAATATTCTCAAATAACACCTGCACAAAGGACAAGAATTCATGAGCAGACACTTTACCTCGCAGATAATATTTTAGTTTTTGAAGAGTTGCTTGGTTTCCTGGACTTTACACGCTTTGAATTCTCTATCCCTAGAGATTCAATGCTATCAGAGTTTTTCCCAGATAAAAATAATGTTTCATTGGTGGAGATTGTAAAACAGTTTCCGGATATTAAGAAGAAACTAAGAGAAATTTCTCAAACAATGGATAAGGAGCAGGTAAGAAAAGAACTGGAAACAATACGAAACCTTTTGGGAGAGGTAAACGAATTAGTTCATGCCTCAGAACATTTCACTGTGCTGCCTCCATCAGATACTGCACAGGACAAATGGATGTCCCCAATAGATAGCATAATCCCTGTCTTTGACCCATCAACCGATACAGTCCCAGATATGAGTATATTCTTCCTCTTTAACCAACTTGTGCAAGAACGAGATAACAGAGAACAATTTCAAAAAACATTTTTACAATTGGCGAACAATATTATTCAAAAGGCAGAAACACGCGGAGAATATAAAAAGATACCGATAGAGGTCCTTTACTACAAAGGTAAATTTCTATTTTATAGCCAGTGGATATTTTTCCTCGCTGTGGTTATTACGGCAATATGGTGGCTTTCTATTGATAATAAATATTTAAAATTAAGTGTAATCTCGGTTAATACTATTGCCTTGTTATTGCTTATTATGGCAATAACCTTGCGTTGTATTATTCGAGGGCGTCCCCCTGTAACCACCTTATATGAAACAATATTATTCTCAACAGCAGTTGCTGTCATTTTAGCGTTCATTATGGAATGGCTTAGAAAGGACGGCATTTCATTAAGTTTAGCAAGTTTTTTAGGATTATTAGGTTTATTCATTGCTAATCGTTATGAAATGGTAGAAGGCACAGATACCATGCCCAGCCTGGTAGCAGTGCTGGATACAAACTTCTGGTTAACGGCTCATGTCACAACTATTGTCATTGGCTACGGTGCAGGACTATTAGCAAGTGCCTTTGGGCATATCTGGATTTTAGGAAGGTTATTAAAAGTAAAGGGGAACGATGTAGAATTTTATAATCGCTTATCCCAAGGTATTTATGGAATTATCTGCTTTTGTTTCTTTTTCTCTTTAGTCGGGACTGTTTTAGGCGGAATTTGGGCATTGCAGAGTTGGGGACGCTTTTGGGGTTGGGACCCGAAAGAGAATGGAGCATTACTAATTGTGCTGTGGTGTCTCATCGTTATTCATGCGAATCTCGGCAGAATGTTAGGACCAGCAGGTCGTGCGTGGGGCTCTGTCATACTAGGTATTGTCGTTTCCTTCTCATGGTGGGGAGTAAACCTGTTGGGTGTCGGACTGCATAGTTACGGATTTACCCGTGGTGCATGGAATTCCCTTCTCATTTTTTGGATTATAGAAACTCTGATAGTTATTTTAGGCGTATATTTCAGTCTATCCGAACAAAAATTAAAAGGCTAACAGTTTATATTAATATCTTTGAGACAAAAAATAACCGAATATCATTTTAGTATTTTTTTAAATTTAAAATTCTATTTAAAAAAACTTGCAATTTATTCAAATTCATGGTAATATTATAAAAGTGCTATATTTTTATAGAATTTATAGATTTTGCTTTTAGTTATAATAAAATAAAAAAATAACGAATAACTTTATATTGGCTTCAAAGGAGGACCACTAATGAAACACAAAAATTTTATGATTTTACTCTTGTTGCTTTTTGTTTCCCCGTTATTTGCGTATGGAGACTCGTATTGGGTATATTCAGCCCGTTGGGAAGGGAGTTCCGTCCCATCCGATTCAGAGTTGGTATCCCTTGCTAAAGAGCAAGGCTCATTAGAGTATATTGAATTTGGCGAAGATGGAATTCTTCGACGCAGTATAGTTCAATTTGGAAAACCTAAAGTTGGTTATCCCGGTTTTACTTCATTGAATCGTGCACTCTTAGAAAAATTTGCAAATGAAGCCGAAAAAATGGAAACCAAAGATGGTAGCAAAGTTTTTCGTGTTCAAATGGACACGGCTACTATGGAATGGACTGTTTTTCAACCCAAAGGAAATCAAGGTATTTGTAAAACAAATTGCTATGTAAAAGATAAACTTTTATATACTGAGAAACGGGAAGAAGTCTATTCTGCAAATGGGGTGCGTCCTACTTTTATTCGTTGTGATTACCAGAGAGATGGACAACAAGGGGTAATTGTTCAAGTGTTTGAACCTTATTCTGGTGCTAAATCAAATTTAAATACGGAGTATGTAGTGAAAGGTGGAGTTGAAGAAGTTATAAAGGTAGATGTTAAGGGAGATTTGGGCAAAGCCGTTGAAACTCAGCCTGTTCAATTTACAGCACCGTTGACAGGTTTGAACTTAAGTTTTGATTCAGGTTGGTGGCCTAATGGTAAGGGAGAAGGTGGTTTTGAAGAACAACCCGGCGGTTTTCCGGTGCAAGTGCGAATTCGTGCCGCAGCAGTATCTAACTATCAAGCCGATATTCAAGGGTTTTTCCATCTTAGTCCACCCTGGCTTACTGCGGGAAATGCCAGTGGTTTTTGGGGTTATGATTTTGGTGCAGAATTGTTAATGAAGGCAGGCTTTGATTTAGGAATTATAGACCCATTTGTAGTAGATATTCCCTATGTGCCTGATGTAAATCTCAGGGCGAGTAAATATGATTATTTCAATAGTTTCTTACTTGAATCCACATCTGTTCTTCAAGATGCGACTCCCAAAACAAATTTATTTAATGTAGATTTAGTTGATACAATATTAGGACTGATAGGGGTAACTTTGCCATCATGGTTGAGTTGGATACCTTTTTCTGCTGGTGCAGGAATAGATGCTTCTACAACCACAGATGGCTCTTTAGAATGTGATACCATCAGTTTGCAGGAGGGATTATTGTTCTGGACAGAAGGACAATCTGTGCCAGTAGAAGTAGGAGAAAATGGCTATCGGACTATAATGAATTACAATGAAATTTGTAATCTGGTTCTATCTGTGAATTTTTATCCTACTGTATTTATAAAAATTTTTGGACTTAATTATTCTTTACCCATATTAACAATACCGTGGGCTCCCTATAATGGGCCTCTTGACCTGGCATTTAGTAGTTATGAAGCAAACTTTACTTCAGAACCACCTACTCAACCAGCAACGGATTGGTTTACAGAAGATTTCGGAACGGATAATGATTTAGATTACCATCGTTTGTTATTGACTCCTACAAATAATGCTAATAAGTATATTGCCTGTACAAGCCAGATTTCCGATTATCCAGTAGATTCTCTGCTTTCTACGACAGTCAATTTAGGTGACGATGCTTATGTAGAAGTTCCATTAGCCGATGGTAAACAGGTAGTTTTATATGGTGTGGCTTATGACCGAGTATTTATCGGTAGTAATGGGTATCTAACTTTCACAGAGGGTGACACAACAAATGGAGAATCCACTGAAACGCACTTTAGAATTCCACGCGTTTCAGGGATGTTTGACAATTTAAAACCTAATGATGGCGGTCAAATCTGGTGGAAACAATTGAGTGATAGGTTTGTCGTTACCTATAACGAGGTTCGTGTAGATGGGAATTTTACAGGCGATACGGCAAGTTTTCAGATAGAGATGTTCTTTGACGGTCGAATTGCTATATCCTGGTTGAATATAGAAGCCTTCGATGGTTTAGTCGGTATATCAGCAGGAAATGGTGTCCCTACTAATTTCAAGGAGAGTGATGTAACGCGTTATGCTCTATGTATTGAACCAGAAGGCGTTATTGAAGGAATTCCTGAGGGTAGTGTTGAAGGTGAAGGTATCCCTGAAGGAACAGTAGAAGGCACAGTTGAAGGTGTAACAGAAGGCGAAATTCCCGGCTGTCCACAGCACTGTGAAATCGTTTCGTGTGGGACTACGAGCGTGCAAGGAAATGCTCGTAATTCATGGGAAACTTATTGTGTAATGAAAGGAATTGACTCTGTTTCAGCAGATTTGGATATGAACCAGATGGTTGAGGCTGCTCAATTACAATTATTAGATATTATTTTGGGCAATCCCGGTGTCCAGAATCGTTGTTGTGTATTGTCTGCATGGCAAAGCAACTATACTCTGTTTACAAATATTATTGATTCTGCTGTGACTCAGGGTTTAATTTCACAATCCATCTTATCTCAGATTACTGCAGCACAATTAAAATCGCTTTTTGCAGGTATAGCCACTCTGGGAGACAGCACAACAATAAGTTTATTAAGGCAAATGGCTTCTCAAATTGGGATTTCATTCTCTAATAGTCAAATAGACACTTCAGCAAGTCAGTATTTAGGTGTGTATGGTGATGCAGATGGAGATAGGGTATGTAATCTGGCAGAGTATAATGCGACCTTTGACGGAACAAACAGTAGTATTATAACCTTTGTTCTGTCTGCAATAGACCCAACCGCAAAGAGCAATGGTGGTGGTTGTGGTGCACCATGTTTTAGTGAGACAAATGAAGGTGAGATTTTGCCTATGTATCAGTTGTCTATTATGACAGAGGGCAACACAGCGCCCGTTTCCGTTCAAGTATCTCCTACAAGCAGTGAAGGATTAAACCCGGGCTACTATTATCAAGGAACAAATATTAGTGCACAAGTTAGTTATGATTTTTCAAAGGATATATGGCAAGGTTGGGTAATAAATGGGCAATTTGCAGGTTTGTCAAACCCCATATTGTTTAGTATTACTCAAAATACAACTTTGAAAGCAATGTTTGTGCCAGTTCAACCAGAAGGTTCCTCAGAAGGTGAACAACCTTCTGTGATTCCTATTATTCAGCCGTATGTGCTTGAATTGGGTGAAGTTTCTACCGCCGATTGTAAAGAAGGAACATTTACACTTACAAATTCCCAGTTGAGTACAGAGGCTCTTATAGGAAATGCAGTAATAAGTGCACCCAATGTGCCTCCCGAAGCCTTCCAGATAATTTCTGGTGCTAATTACAATTTAAATCCAGGGCAAAGCCAGAATGTGGTTATAAAATTCTGTGCTGATGGAGTAAGTCCAGGAGAACACCTTGCTTTAGTATCATTTTCAGGTGTGTCGGATTCACTTATTTACCCTGTAACCGTAACAGTCGTTTTGGCAGAAGGAGAAGGTGTTTCAGAAGGAGTAATTGAGGGAGGAGGAGAAGGTGTTTCAGAAGGAGTAATTGAGGGAGAAGGAGAAGGAACAATTGAAGGGAGTGCAGAAGGGACTTCCGAAGGCGAAGAATATCTATGGCATAGCGCAGATAGAGATATGAATTGGAAAATAGACTTACGAGAACTTTTGCGAGTAATCCAGTTCTTTAATTCCTGGGGTTATCATTGTGCTGAAACTCCCAATGCAACTGAAGACGGTTATGAAGTAGGTGAAGGTCCTAATCATAATTGTAAACCACATGCTTCTGACTACAACTCGCAAGATTGGAAAATTGAACTTAGAGAACTTTTAAGATTAATCCAATTCTTCAATTTAGGTGGGTATCATATAGACCCAACTGGTGAGGACGGATTTGGTGCAGGTCCACCAAGTAGATAAGAAATAAATGTTTCATAAAATTCACGGGGAGAAGAAATTTTCCCCGTGAATTTTAAATGGTAAAGGAAAGGAACTCTGTATGTGGGATGTTATTATTCGGAGAGGCAAAATTATTGATGGGAGTGGTCAAAAAGGATATATAGCAGACCTCGCAATTGAACAGGACAAGATTGTAGCAATAGGGAATCTGTCAGAAGCCACAGCCAGAGAAGAAATCAATGCAGATGCTAAGGTAGTATGTCCCGGTTTTGTTGACCCACATTCTCACGCAGATATGAGTCTGCATAAAAAAAATGCAGAAGAGTTATTGCAACCATTAATACAACAGGGAATTACTACATTCGTAGGTGGAAATTGTGGGGTAGGACTATCACCTATTTTTGAAGAGCGTAAAGACCCTATTCTGACATATATTGGCGTCTTTTCCAGTTTCGACTCTGAAAAAGAATTTCAATGGAGAACTACTGCTGAATATTTTGATTTCCTTGAGACAAAAAAAATGCCATTGAATTCGACAATTCTTATCCCTCACGGTTTATTGCGATTACACGGTGTAGGGATAGAAAACCGATATGCAACTGATGATGAGATTCAAACGATGGTCCGCGATTTAGATGCGTGTATGGATGCCGGTGGAATTGGCATGTCCACAGGTTTACAGTATTATCCGGGAAATCAAACAGATACAAGGGAATTGGTAGAACTTGGAAGGGTATTAAAGAAATATAATGGAATTTTTACAAGTCATCTACGAAGTTATAGCAGCACTACTTTAAATAATGCAATTGATGAGGTTATTACAGTTGCAGAAAAAAATCAAATTCGTGCACAGGTATCCCATCTGTTTTGGGTTCCAGATTTCGGTGTATTCGGTCCTTTTGTTCGTTCCATTGTGAGAATGATGGCAAGTTTATCAAAATGGGTTACAATTCCAATTCCATTAGGAAAACCGATTGAACAGGCTATTGAACGAATTATTAGCCCTAAAAGCAGAGATGTCCATATTGGGGTTGATGTAATGCCAACCACCACAGGTTTTACACATCTTTTAGCCTTCTTCCCACCATGGTCTCTGTTAGGAGACCGGGAACAGGTAATAAATCGGCTGAGAGATAAAGAGACGAGGAAGAAAATTCTGCATAGCATTGAATATGGGAAAATGGAATGGCCACATACAGGACCTGATTCATGGTCATTGAACCTATTCCGCCTTATGGGCTGGGAATGTGTGACCATAATGACAGTTAAATCAGAAAAGAACAAACGATATGAGGGAATGAACCTTGTAGATATTGCCAGAGAACGAAAGGTCCATCCCTTTGACGCCGCTTGTGATTTGCTTCTCGAAGAAGACGGTAATGTGTTTGTTTTTGAAAGTATGGCAGAGCCTGACGATTCGTTTACTGAGCGTTCAACTTTTCCTTCTATGTCACATCCTGAAGTCATGATTTCTACGGATGCAATCTTAATGGGACTTGGAAAACCTTCTCCGTTATTTTATGGATGTTACCCAAAATATTTACAGCGTTATTGCAAGAAAATGAAATTAGTAGACCTTGAGACGGCAATTCGTAAATGCACCTCTTTAGCCGCAGAACATTTCCAAATACAAAATAGAGGTTTGTTGAAAGAGGGTTATTTTGCAGATGTGCTTGTAATAGATATGGAAAACATTGGTTCTAATGCATGCTTTAAGTCCCCTACCGAGCCTCCAACCGGTATTGAGGAAGTTATCATTAATGGAAAACGAGTAGTAAAAGGAGGCAATTTTCAAAAAGGTCTAAATGCAGGTTGTCTCCTTAGGCATAAGAACTAAAATTCTCTTACATAATTATTGAAAAAATCTTTCGATATTGTTTAGTGTAAGTTGTTTTGAAAAGATATACCGGATAAACACCAAAAAGATATTTTTGTAGTCATAATCTTTTAGAATAAAGTTAGAAAAATTATATTACAATAAGGAGTTAAGAGATAATGTTTACTCCCTTGCTTTTCGTGATATTGCTATCACAGTTTGCAGGTGTTGAAGATGTCCCTTATGAACATTTCTTCCATACACCGTATCCTATTGCAGGATTGCCATCTTTGTCCGATACAATTTCTATTCCTCTGGTGGTTATGAATGGGGATAAGACAGTAACTTATGTAGGGACAAATGAAGGTTTATTCGCCTTTTCAACAGAAAACCAGGAATGGATAGAAGTCGTATGTTTGTCAGAGAAAGGACCTGTGTTTGATATAGAAAAGGGACCCGAAGGTAAATTATACATAGGTGCATGGGACGGACTTTATGAACTTGTAGATGGCAAATCAAATAAAATTGAAGAAGTCGGTTCAGGACCAATTGCAGTGGTAAAATGCTTTGATAAATCTATTATAGCAGGAGGATATAATGGTATCTATACCTATTCTACTGATAAAGGCTGGGAACAGAAAAAGGGAACACTTCCCAAAAGCATACGAGATATAGCAATAGATTCTTCTAGCCAAATATGGGTTGCTACTGAAGTAGGACTTGTTCGAATAAAAGATAATGATAAAAAATACTATAAGCACAATGAGGACTTATTCAGTTCGGAAAACGAAGAAGAAAGATTAGTTTCTAATAGTTTAATGACAGTCTGCGTTCTGCCAGAAGACGAAATATGGGTAGGTGGATTAGGTGGTATAACTGTATTAAAAAATGGAAAAGTTATTAAACATTATCGCTATAATGAATTTCCCGGTGAACAGATAAAAAAAATTGTCTACGATTCTAATTTAGATAAGGTGTGGGTTGGAACAAATAACGGATTAATCTATATGTCTCGAGAAAGAAATACCTCTAAAAAAGTTTTCAGAAGTCGTAGATGGTTGCTAAACGATAATATATTTGATATTGATTTATCTCCGAACAATATATATGTATCCACACAAGGCGGGATAAGTCAATTGAAGATAGAATATAAAACCTTAAAGGAGAAAGCAGAATATTTTGAAGAGTTAGCACAAATACGCCACACCCGCGAACCAGGTCTTGTAGAAAAATGTCTGTTGCGTGTTCCTGGTGATGTTTCCACCTGGGGACCGTTAGATGACGATAATGATGGTGGATATACTAATATGTATCTCGCTGCCCTCTCTTTGCAGTATGCTGTTACAAAGGATGAAAATGTTCGTCAGCGGGCAAAACAAATATTTCAAGCGATTTTATTTTTGGAACAGGTAACAGAAATGCCAGGGTTTATAGCACGAACAGTTGTGCCGCATACATGGACACGGGTCCTTGACCCAAATGAGGATTTAACTCCTCAGGGAATAGCCTTCTTAAAAACACAAGACCCACGCTATAAACCCGTTCCAGAACGATGGAGAAAATCAAAAGATGGCAAATGGCTCTGGAAAGGCGATACAAGTAGTGATGAAATCACAGCGCATTTCTTTGGCTGGTCTATTTATTATGACATAGCTGCCGATGAAGCAGATAAAAAGGAACTGGAACAATTAGTCAGTCGTGTTATGGACAAAATTATTACTGACGGATATGTGTTGAAAGATATTGATGGGACTCATACTCGTTGGGGTGTTTGGGCACCTGAACGATTGAAACATGACCCTGATTGGGCAAACGAGAGAGGGATAAACGCTCTGGAAATTCTGTCTTATTTAAAGGCTAGCTATCACATCACAGGCGATAGCAAATATCAGCAAGAATATGAACGATTGCTAATAGATGAAGATTATGCTTCATTAGTAAAAAAGGCAAAAAATTACGGTCCTTCATCAAGAACACATATTGACGATGAACTTCTTGCATTTACCTATCCTGCACTATTCAGATATGAGACTGATGAAAAATGGTTAGAATTGTATCGAGAAAGCATACAACACTGGCACCGTGGAATTGAGAATGAACATAGCCCATTATACGATTTCATTTATGCCTGGTGTATGGGGTCAAACCAAAATTTGAATGAGACCATTACTACTTTAAGAGAAATACCATTCGACCTTATCAATTGGACAGTAGACAATAGTAATCGAGAAGATATTCACCTCGTTCGAGAACCAATCCTGGAGCATATCCAGACCTCACGGCTTTTACCACCGGGTGAGACAGGGGTAATACGCTGGGATAAAAATAGGTGGCAGGCTGTTCAAGGAGATGGTGGCACTACCGAGTGGGCATCAACTTTCTATTTGTTCCCTTATTGGTTGGGCAGATATTTAGGTTTGATAGAATAAAAACTTTTCATTTTCCTTAACACAGAGAACACAGAAAGTAAACAATAGAAAATATTGTATAATATCTCTTTCTTTCCTATAAGACCTATATGTCGTATATGTCATATATGTCTTATAAGTCTTATTTCCAATATCTTCCATTTTTAGTTTAGAATACAGTAATATCTTTAATTCTATTAATATATATTAGGCATTCATAGATGACAACTTTTTTTACATGGAGTTTTCTTTGGCAGACAATTGGCATTATTGGTGCAGTAATTTTCTTTGGACGATTTTATGTTCAGTGGATTTGGTCAGAAAAGTTAGGTCGAAGTGTTATCCCTATTATTTTCTGGTATATGAGTGCTGTGGGTTCAATTATGCTTTTGGGATACGGGGTATTCATTTTATCTCCAGTCGGTGTATTTAGTTATGGTTTTAATTTACTGGTGTATGTCCGCAATTTAATTCATATATGGAGGGAGCAGGGGAAACTGACGCCCTTCCGATACTACTTTGCTCACGGACTCGTATTAATAGCATTTATAGTTTCAACAGTGGTGGTATGTTATGTATTCTACCAAAAATTTTTCCATGTTCGAGGAATGGAGCGACATTTAGCAATACAGCATGGTTTCTGGATATTTTTAGGCATTTTAGGTCAGGCTCTTTTTGCTCTGCGATTTCTGATTCAATGGTTAGCCACAGAGGTAAAGAAACAGAGTATCATTCCACCAATTTTTTGGTATATTAGCCTGATTGCCTCTGCCCTACAAATTATATCCTACTCTTTCCAGAGTGAATGGCTATACGCATTGGGTCTTTTAACTACGCTCTTTATATATTTCCGTAATATATTGTTATTAAAGAAAGGGAAGGAGACAATACCTAACGGTAGTAGTGAAGATTAATCATATTATTAAACTATCTTAAATCGGCTTTTTGAATAGTCTATCCAATATTTAAAGGTATTATTTATTTCCTAAATCTTTTAGGGGATAGGAATGTGGTTTGATTAAAAAGTTTGTTTATGATTCAGAATATTTTCGGCGGCTTTAACAGTGTTTTTCATAAGCATTGCAATAGTCATAGGTCCAATACCACCCGGGACAGGCGTAATCGCCCGGACTTTTTTAGCAACACTCGTGTAATGGACATCACCTACAAGCCTCGAGCCAGATTTTTTTGAACTGTCCGGAATACGGTTCATACCTACATCTATCACAATACATCCCTTTTTTACCATTCTGCCACAAATAAATTCAGGGACGCCTATGGCTGCTACTAGTATGTCGGCAGTTTGTGTTATTTTGCTTAAATTGCGTGTATGTGAGTGGCATATAGTCACTGTTGCGTCAGCACCTCTGGCTTTTTGGACAAGCAAGGCAGCTAAAGGTTTGCCAACAATATTGGAGCGACCTACAATAACGACATGTTTTCCCTCAATTTTATATCCATACCGCAAAAGCAGTTCCTGAATACCTGCAGGAGTGCATGCCACAAAGCAATCCTGTCCATTAAGTAATTTTCCCTTGTTTACAGGGTGAAATCCGTCCACATCTTTATCAGGGTCAATGGTTGTAAGGATTTTTTCTTCGTTAATGTGTTTTGGCAACGGGCTTTGAATTAATATTCCATGCACTTCGCCATTATTGTTAAGTTCATTTATCAATTTAATTAGGTCAGTCTCTGAAGTTTGTGTTGGCAGGTCATAAGAAAAGGAACGAATCCCTAACTCTTCGCAAGTTTTACGCTTGTTGCGAACATAAATCTGGCTTGCTGGATTGTCACCTACTAATACCACTGCCAATCCTGGAATAACACTATTTTCTTTAAGTTTTGCTATTTTCTCTTTTAACTCTAACTTTATTATTTCGCTCAATTTATTACCATTTAATAATTTTGTTTTTTTGGGAGAGGGCATTATACATTCCTTTTTATATTCATTCCTTTAATTTTGAAACAGAGCGAACCACATTCAATTCTTTTGCAGCCTTAACTTCATCCAAGCGCCGGACAGGTGTGGTAGTAGGTGCTTCCTTTAATTTTTCAGGATTTTGTCTGGCTAATTCTGCAAGGTCTAACATAGTGTCGCAGAATTGGTCAAGGGTTTCTTTTGACTCTGTTTCTGTGGGTTCTATCATAAGTGCTTCTTTCACTGTTAATGGAAAATACACTGTTGGTGCGTGAAACCCGCGGTCGAGTAAGGCTTTTGCAAAGTCTAACGCATGCACTCCGTAATCATGGAATGGCATAGCCGAAAGCACGCATTCGTGCATGCAGAGGCGGTCGTATGCAGGTAAGAAAACAGAATGAAGTCGTGCAAGGATATAATTGGCATTAAGCACCGCTTTCTGGCTCACTTCTTTCAATCCTTCGCTCCCTTGCATAAGAATATAAACATAAGCACGGACGGCAATCAAAAAATGTCCTAAAAATGGTGCTACTTTGCCTATACTGTTTTTTGGATATTCAAGATTAAATTTTCCATCATTCTCTTTAATTATCCTTGGACCGGGCAGGAATTCAAGTAGTCGTTCATTTACGCCAACCGGACCCGAACCAGGACCTCCCATCCCATGTGGAGTCCCAAAGGTTTTATGAAGATTAAAGTGCATGACATCAAAACCTAAATCACCAGGGCGACATTGTCCCATAATAGCGTTTAAGTTTGCCCCATCGTAATAGAGAATAGCGTCGTGTTTGTGCGCTATATCCGCAATCTCTTGAATGTCTGTTTCAAACAAGCCGTGAGTATTGGGGCATGTCAGCATAATTCCAGCAACATTATCGTTCATGGCTTCACGGAAACTGTTCAAATCCAATGTCCCCTGCGAGTTAGAGGGAATCTCCTGAACCTGAAATCCTGCAATGGCAGCACTGGCTGGATTAGTCCCATGGGCAGAATCAGGAATAAGTATAGTTTTTTTATGTGTGTTTTTATAATATTTATGATATGCGGAAATTATAAGCACCCCTGTAAGTTCGCCATGTGCCCCTGCCATAGGTTGAAGCGATACGGCTTTCATCCCTGAAATTTCGCTCAATAATTGTTCAAGTCCGTAAACCAGTTCCAGTGCACCCTGAATGTGTTCATGATAAACCTCTGAATAGAGAAATTGTGGATGAAGTTGTGTAAAACCTTTGAAAGATGAAACAACATCTGCAATTTTTGGATTGTATTTCATTGTGCACGAGCCTAATGGATAAAAATTTGTATCAACTCCTATGTTTCTTCGCGATAAATGTGTGAAGTGGCGAACTACATCTAATTCAGATACTTCGGGCAATTCCGCAGGTGTCTTTCTTTGAAGGGCTTGTAGAAATTCTGTTTTAGGAAAGAACTCTTTGCCTAGTGAAAAAGCCTGACGATGATTGCATTTTTCAAAAATTAATTCCATCTCTTCTGCTCCTATGAGATACTTGTGCGAATTGCTTCAACAAGTTTGTCTAACTCTTCACGCGTTCGTTTTTCTGTAACTGCAATAAGTAAATCCCCGTCTTCTCCATAGGTAGTGCCACTCCAGTCTTTGCAGGGTATTTCAGTTTTACAATGTTCCAATAATGATTTTAGTGGAATCCCTGCTAATATACCTTTTATTTTAAGAGTTTGAATAAGTTTCTCTGCTGGAATGGGTAATCGTATAATAAATTCATTAAAAGTAGGTCTTGAATTGATTATTGGAACAAATGTAGATAATTGCTGTTTTAAGTATTCTGTTTTTGAGAAACAATCCTGTGCAATTTCTGTGAGACCCTTCTTACCTACTTCACATAGGTAAATTAGAGCACGCAAAGCACATAGAGCCTGATTGGAGCATACATTTGACATGGCTTTTTCACGGCGAATATGCTGTTCCCTCGTTTGTAGAGTAAGGACGAAACCGCGTTGTCCCTGCTTATCAACTGTAATGGCACAAATACGCCCCGGCATTTTACGAATATATTCTTTCTTTGCAGCAAAAAGTCCTAAGTAAGGTCCACCAAAACCCAATGGCAATCCTAAACTCTGTCCTTCGCCTACTGCAATATCTGCACCCATTTCGCCAGGTGTTTTCATAAGTCCTAAGGAAATAGGATAGAACTGAACTATTAGAAGTGCTCCTTCACTGTGACATTTTTGGGCAATATCTGTAAGGTCATGTAAGTTTCCAAAGAAATCAGGTGTTGCAGCAATGATACATGCACAATTAGTAGAGTCATCACTATACTCTAATTCCAGGTCAAGATTTGCAGTGTGAGTGCGTAGCATTTGTTCATAGATAGGGTTTAATCCAGGAATTATGTGTATCTTTCGTCTACCAGTTACACGAACAGAGAGCATAACCGCTTCAAATAAAGCAGTTCCACCGTCATATAGCGATGCATTTGCAACTTCCATATCAGTTAAACGACAAAGTGCTGTCTGGTACTCATATATGGATTGAAGTGTGCCTTGTGAACATTCAGGCTGATACGGTGTGTAAGTGGTAGAAAATTCTCCGCGTTGAGAAAGATAATCCACAACGGCTGGGATATAATGGTCATAAAATCCACCGCCAATAAAAGATATTGCGTTTACCTCATTTTTACGACTTAATGATTCTAATCTCTGATATGTCTCTATTTCCGATAAGGCTTCAGGTATCTTCCACAATTTCAGTCGAAGTGATTGAGGTATATCTTGAAACAACGATTCGATATAGGGAACGCCAATTGTTTTCAACATTTCCTGCTCATCATTTTTTGTAGTAGGTATCCACGCCATAATGTTTTCCTCAGAACCTCTTCAATTTTTAATTCAATATAATTATTAGTAATAGAAAAAATTTAGGAATGATAAAAGGTTTAAGTATAATAAATGTTGCTAAAATGTTTATAATGATTTCAGATATTTTTCGTATGCTTCTCGATTCATTAATCGGCGATATTGTCCCGTATCAATATCATCCATTTTGAAGCACCAACCTCTCCCATAAGGGTCAAGGTTAAGCAATTCAGGCTCGCCCTCCAACGACTCATTTACCTCCACAATAACACCTGTAACAGGGGCATAAATATCTTCAGCGGCTTTCACAGATTCTACCAGAGCCACAGGTTCTTTTTGGCGGACATGCTTTCCTACTTCAGGTAGTTCTACATAAGTCACATCACCCAATTGTTCCTGAGCATACTCTGAAATACCTATGAGATACAGTCCGTCTTCTTCCCCAATCCACTCATGATTCTCTGTGTAGCGAACATCCTCTGGATACATAGCATGTTCTCCTTATATTTTTGGGGCATTTTTAATTATTTTTTTACCATTACAAAACATATTATTTATGATACCTTTTTTCGTGCTGTGCCATTTAAATAAATTGGGACATTGGAAACCTCTACTTGCAAGGGACGACCTACAATTTGTAAAATTGTTCCTGGTTTTGAGGCTTGTTTGTCTAATAGTGCTAAACCAACACCAGTTCCTACACTGGGACCAAAGGTTCCACTGGTAACTACACCTACTTCACAGTCTTGCAAAGTAAGTTTTTGATTATGACGAGGTGCCTGTCTTGTATAAGTTTTGATACCCATCAAACGAGGATAATTGCCCATCTCTTTTTGTTGTAGTAATTTATCTTTTCCTATAAAATCATGTTCCCATTCTATAAATCGGTCCATAGAAGCCATTAGCGGAGTCATATCAGGTAAAAGGTCCTGCCCACTAAGGGGATAGCCCATCTCTGTTCTCAGAGTATCGCGAGCCCCCAAACCGCAAGGCTTTACATTTTCGTTAGATATAAGTATATCCCAGATTTCTACACCCAAATCAGGGGGTAAATATAATTCGTAGCCCAATTCTCCTGTATATCCTGCTCGTGTTATAATAATTTCTTCCTCTTTCCATTTATATTTCCCACCTGTCCAGTATTTTAGTTCCGATATTTGAGGACTGAAACCAGACTGAATTAATACATCAAGACTCATTGGTCCCTGAACATCAATTTTAACAATTTGATTGGAAATATTCTTTGCACGGATACTAGAATTGCATAATAAAGAAGAAACTTGCTCTAATGGGCCTGCATTTGTAACAACGAATAAATTTTCTTCATCCAGTTTCATTCCGACACAATCATCAATGATAAAAGTATCATTATTTAGTAAGACAGTATAACGACAACGACCAATAGGTAAATGTAAAAAATCGCTACATGTTAGATAGGAAAAATTGGCGATTTGGTCCTTACCATCTATGATAAATTCGCCCATGTGAGAGCAGTCAAATATACCTGCATGGGAACGAACATGAATATGCTCTGCAATAATCCCCTCAAATTGGACTGGCAAATACCAACCGTGAAAATCTACGAACCGACCGCCTGCTTTCTCACAACATTCAAAAAGTGGAGTCTTTTTTACTTCCAAAGAATTTCTCCTAAGGGTGATAATACATTCAATTGTGTGTTATTATATTATTCAATTGAAAAAGCACTTATTAACGAGCCCAGGCGAACGGCTATTTGTAATGTCGCTCCCTTGTGGTTTATTCCACTTATAATCGCCAGTTACGACATAATACTGCCTTATTATATCAAAAAAACATTTAAAATTCAAGAAGGAATTTATTCCTATATTATTAAAGTAACAAAAAAGCATCAAATTTTTCTATTAATAATTACTTCGCTATACATTGTTAAAATCAAAATAACAATTGTTAGTAAATTAGGAAAAAACATGATTTGTATATATTCAATAATCAATATGGTTCATAATTCAGTAGGGGAGAGTATATTATGAAAGATGTAAAACAAGAATGTATAGAAAAAAATTATAATAAAGAACATAAGTTAAGACAGAGTGGAGAAATTTTTCGACTTTTTAATAGAATTGCATATCGCTATGATTTGACAAATCATATATTGTCATTTGGGCAGGATATATATTGGCGGAAAAAACTTATCCAGCAGATTGATATGTCTATAGAAGGAAAAGATTTCTACTTATTAGACCTTGCAACAGGAACAGGTGAAGTTTTAAGAAGTTTTAGAAATATTTATCCTGAACAGAGATGTGCAGTAGGAATTGATTTTGCAGTGGAAATGTTAAAAGTAGGTTTTGAAAAGTATAATTATAATAGGGACAGGGACTTTTTCGTAGTAATGGATATTCTTAATCTAGGTATAGACTCTGATTCGGTAGATGTAGTAACTATGGCTTTTGGTATTCGCAATGTTTCAGAGATTAGCATGGCTCTTAATGAAATTTTTCGTGTATTGAAACCTGGTGGACAGTTACTAATTCTCGAATTTGGCTTGCCTCAAAAAGGATTATGGAGAAAGGCATATTTATTCTATTTGCGATATATTCTTCCATGTTTAGGTGGGGCTTTAACAGGTTGTTTCTCTTCATATCACTACTTGACTGAAACTATATGTAAATTTCCTTCTCATAACCGTTTCTTACAGATACTTACCGAGGAGGGATTTGTTAAAACTCAGTGGACAGAATTTAATGGTGGTGCTGTGCTACTGTATTCTGGGTATAAGCCCAAAAACTCATGAAATAAGACTTATAAGTCCTATAAGTCCTATATGACATATAAAAAAACTGAACTTTGCAAGACTATGTTAATTCTCGTCACTTTCCTTTATGTATAAGAATAATTTCTGGTCGAAAGTGTTGGCATAGATATAACAAGATAATGTGCTATTTTCAGGAAGGAAATCTATGACTTTAATTGCATTTTCGTGTCCTGCTAATCCAGAAGAAATTTTTTTTAGTTGATTTGGAAATTGATTAAGTAAAGATTCGTTGAATAGATGACCTTCTTTTCCGGGTAGATAAACAAAATATAATAGGTCCGATTCTACAAGTTCACTGAAGAAATGAGTGCCAAGCGAGACTTCTGGAGTCAGGTCATTACGCATTGCAACAATTTCGCATAGAAAAGATACTGAACTTATCTCTGAAAAACTAATTGGCACACCTAATGAGGGGGTAGTTGTTCCCCAGCGTCCGGGTCCGATAAGCACAGAAATGGGTTTGCTAATCCCTAATGGTGGAGATTGGTTTATAGTGCCAATTGCACGGGCTATAGCATATCTTTCAGAAATGGGGAGTTCACCATAGACCTGAGGAACAATATAAATAATACGATGCACTTGATTAAATCGGCTTCTTCCAATAATTGGACCATCAACTTTTATAATAATGTTTTTTTCATCTTTGATTACAGGTTCTTTAAGCAATTCAGAACGGTCACTAACTTGCAAAGGTCTACATTGGACAAGGTCAATGTAATATTCTTTTTCATCTGCAAAATTTGCCGTAAATTCTACATCTACTGGGTTTTGATAAGCCTCTTCAAGGGTTGACAGAATTTCGCACATATCTTGGACAAATGAGGTCTCAGTTATAAGAGGGTCAAATCGGATTTTCAAAATAGGTGGTGCTTTTTGACCACGCTCTCTGTAATATCGTTCTGCTTCATAATCTTGTGAGATAAAAAGTTCTATAGGCAATCCCTCACATTGAGGAACTATTTCCTGAATAGGAATGGAAATAAGACGATTTCCATCCAGGTCAATTACATCTACTTTATGCTGAGAATATTTTTTTTGTTCCTTTACTGTTACTTCTGGGCGTTTCAATGGTTCATTTAAAGCAATAATCCGTGTATAGTCATCATCAGTTCGGTCTACTGCGCGTGTGCCTAATCCAAAAACTAACCGCACCATTCCTGCACGCGGATTAACCTCTGGCGACCATACATAAGGGTTATATGAAAAACCAACACCAGCAATATTTGGAAAGTAAAGTTTTCCATGTTGAGCACCAGAAACACGCTGAACCAGTAGTGCCATTTGTTCATCTTTTTCTAAAAGTCCTCGCCGTTTTCGGTAGTATAGTGCTTCTTCACTAACTGTGCTTGCATAGACCGTGCGGACTGCCGCCTTAAAATCTTCTAATCTTTGTCTTGTTGAACCTTGATTGGCACAGAATACACTCTCATATTTACCTGCAAAGGAGTTCCCAAAATTATCTTCTAATAAACTACTAGAACGAACTATAATTGGTGAAGAGCCAAAATATTCAAGAATCTGTTCAAATTGCTGTTCAATTTCTTCAGGAAATTCACCAGTAATTATGCGTCTCCGAATTCGTTCAGCACCTGGTAAAAAGTTTTCTAACTCCTTTTGTTGCTCGCGTGCCCACCAACAGCCATTTCTAACAAGGAAGGTGTAATAGACATCAGAACCAACATAAAAACTGTCATGTGTTTCAAGTCTTTGGTTCCACTTTGGATTTTTTCTCCGCAAAATCGCTTGTGCCAATAACATGCCTACTGATTTTCCGCCAATCATGCCTGTCCCAATAACTCTCTGACCAATTTTTATTAAATCTTCAAGGGTAAAATAATTTTGAAATAATGAAACGAGCCGTTCTTCTCGTGTAATTATCATTCGTATTATTGTTTGCATTAGTTCATCTTTGAGTGTTTCATCCCCCAATTTGATAATATATTTTGCTTCTCTTAATGTTCGATTCCATATATCTGTAGGACCTTCACTTGGACTGACAGTAGTGCCCATTGTTGAAGACAAAACCTCTGCCATAATGTGACTCTCAGTAATTGGCGTCATCTTCTCATTTTTCCATAGATGGAGCATGTGCATAGATGGTGAATGCCTTTGTTGCACTTTTACAGGTCGAACAAAAATCTTTCCTCCGTGATTGAAAAGGTCAATTATGATTTGCGCTGTTTGTTGAATAGGTGCAATTGTTTTGGGTGCATGTTTGGAACGGTCAAGGTAAAAGTATGCAAGGTCACCACGGTCAAACAAATAAGGGCATGTTAACATAAAAAAATTGCAAAGCATTGTATCGCTAAACCAGCAAGAGGATAAATCTGACAATTGGTCAAAAACATAAAAGGCTCGCCGTTCCGTATTTTGTATTGTTTGATGGACTTGACTAATAAAAGGTTCAAATCCTTCATTTGGGTTGATGAAAACATACTTTATAGACTGGTTTTCTTTGACAAGAGGAGGATGATTACCAAATCGTAGATACACTACTGGACTACCGACTATACAGCCATGCTGAACAAAGGGAAGCACAAATTTTTGATAATCATCAATAATATTGCCTCGAAAAACTATATTATCACCTGCAATTAAACCACGCAGGATATAGTCTAACTCTTGTAATCCTGAACTTAATATAGGTAATGAAGACATAATAAATATTTTTCCTTTTGTTATTTTGAGACTTATTTGATTAGAATGAATAATACAATTTTGGTTCAAAAGTTTGTTTAATATAAGAATATATAGAAATTATACAAAAAATAATATATGGAGTGAAGTTAATTATGACTGATACAAGTCAAATTCAAAAGGCATTAGAAGAAGCATTAAAACCAGGGACAATGGGCATTCTTAGTTATGAAGAAAATTTATGCCCTGTAACAGTTATATCTGTGGCGGAAGAGCATGTTCGTATTTCAAGTGGCTCAATGTTGAGTAGATTATTCTCTGGAATGGATGTTCATTTGGAGTTATGTTGTTCTCAGGGTTGTCTTGTCCTAGCAACAGAAGTATTAGAAGTTTCACATTCCTTTTCAGAAGGAGTATTACTTGCCTTTCCAACCTCTCCTACTGGTATGTTTTTACGGCATTTCTGGCGAATACCTGTAAATATACCAGCAGAAATTAAACCCCATGCACATCCACATAAAATCAAGGTAATAATAAGAAATATCAGTGCTGGTGGTATGTTGGTAGAGTCTCCAGAAACATTAGAGATAGGTGACTCAGCAGATATTTTTTTCTCTTTGAAAGGTGCTAAATGGGAAAAGGAGACGCCATTTCATCTAGTCGGCTCTATAACACAGGTAGCGTTGAGTGAAAGTCCGAATCGTATTGGAATACGGTTCGTAGGTATGTTTCCTGATGATGAAAATAAGATTAATAAATTTGTGTTGAGAACAATTCGGGAAACCTGTCCAAAATTGCAGATATAGCTATTAAACAAAAATAATCGTCTTGAATTATAAAATAGGAAGAATGAATAGGGTGTTTGTAGACGAGATTGAAAATTTTGCAGTAATATGGAGGGAATTTAAGAATAAAGTATCTTTACTACCTTCGGATTTTAGCAAGAATATTTTTAAAGAGAATTTATTGTGGGAACGGCTTTTATTTGGCAAAATTCTACCACATCTGGAAGGTGAAGGTTGCCTTGTGATTGCAGTGGCAGGAGGCACAAATACAGGCAAATCCACTTTATTGAATGTATTGTTGAAGAAGGAATTTACTCCTGTTCATCCTTTTGCTGCTGCTACAAAGAGGCCTGTTCTTATTTCTTCTAAAAATATGGCTCAGCAGTGCTTACAAAATAAATTATTTCTTGAGTTCGACGCAAAGGAAATGGAGAACAAAGAAGAAGCAATTAGCGAATCACTTCCATTAGATATTCTTTTAATAAAAGAGGATGAAACTCTGCCCGATACTTATTTGTATCTTGATACACCAGATATTGATTCAATCCAGAAGGAACATTGGGATATTGCAGAAAAAATTGTATCTGCGGGTGATATTATCATTGCAGTTTTGGTAGATGTGAAGTATAAAGATGACGCAGTGGTGCAGTTTTTTCTCAGGGCTTGTTATGAAGGTAAGATTGTTATTCCTGTGATGAATAAGGTTTATAATAATGACCCAGAATCACTACAAATTACAAAGGAACAAATAAAGGACTTCATGAAAGAGGTAGGACTTAATGAAGATGACCCATGCTTTTATTTTTTAATCTATCCGCGTAATGAGAATTTTTTGAACAAACCAATTCCTTCCTTATCAGACAATATTCTTGACCTGAGAGATTATATTCGCTCTTTTCCTGTTCGCGAAACTAAAGAAAAGGTCATGAAAAATACCATAGATAGGTTTAACAAACAATTCTGCGAGTGGTTCAACAAAACATATATTCCTCAATTAAATAGTTTTCAATCGAGAATAGAGAATTACGAATATCACCTCAGAAAAATCGTTGAAGCGGATTTTAATCCTTTTGCAGGTTTCCAATTAGAAAAAGAATTGGAGTTTGAACTTCGCAAGCAAATCGGTTATTTCCGATATTTAGTTTTACTGCCTGCTTCTATATTTTCTGGACACCGCAGTATAGCAAAAAGGTTGGAAGGCCAAAAGAAGGATTTGGAAATTGTCATTAATGAACAGCATAAACTAATGATTGAAAAATGTGTTGGAGACTTTTTAGAAAGTTTGATTAAATTTGACTTTGTTCCTGAAATAGATTCTTTGAATAAATATATAAAAGGTCGTCTTCATTTATTAAATAATCAGAGAGAACAGATTTTTAAAAATGTATTGATTCGGGTAGAGAAAAAAATATCAACCACTCCAAAAGGAATGGAGGAGGAAATTAAAAAAATCGTTCAAACATTTCTTGAGTCCCCTGAATTAAAAGGTCTAAAACGAAGAAGACTATTGTCATGGCTGATTGTTGGAATGGGAACTGGAGCCCTGTTTTTTACTCCCATTCTTTATTCCACCATTCCTATACTTACATCTATTTCTCAGTCCTTGATTGCGGGAGGAACAATGCTCGGGAGTGCTTTATTGGAAGTCAAATCATACAGAGATTTTTTATATGAGGTAAAAAATTTACACGCCCAGTGGGTTCAAGAAAAGAGAGAAGAATTTTTCCAGATTTTGAAAGATGAAATTTTATACAATGTTTTAGGTGTAGTTTATGACTATATAAAATTAGCAGACCAATTAAAAGGAGAGGCAGAAAAGATTTTCTCTAAGGAACTCAATGTTGTGCAGGTTATGACGGAGACAGTTTTAAAGGAGGATATATGTTCCCAGTAAAAATGATGGATAATATAATTAATGAATTAGAAACACTTTCAAATTATAATGGGGTCTGGGAAGGATTTGTGCCTGTTGCAAAGAAATTGAAGTATCGAGTAGAGGAATTAAAAGAGCGTGCGGCTCAGATAGAATCTTTATTAATAATTGCCATTGTTGGTGGAACAGGTGTTGGAAAATCCACTCTGATTAATGCAATTGCTGGTGATAAGATAGCAAAGACTTCTCAATTTAGACCCTGCACAGATAAACCTATAATTTATCATCCTCCCGACTGGGAACCAAATGCAGAATTTAAAGCAGAATGTATATCTATCCCTCGTTCAACTCTTGAAAATATTGTTATTATTGATACACCTGACACAGATACCGTTATCAAAGAGCATCGAGAATTTGTTAAAAAAGTACTTGGTAAATGCGACTTAATTATTTTATGTGGTTTTAAAGATAAATATCTTGAAGATGCAACCTGGTCATTGATTCGAGAACTGAAAAACGAGAGGGGTTTTGTTCTATTAGAAACGAGGTTAGAAAGTTTGGACGACTCCATTATGAGTGATTGGCTAGAAAAATTGAAGAATGAACAAATCTTTCCTCTGGCTACTTTTCGTGTGAATGCGCTTCGGGCTTTAGATAGAAAATTAGGAATTGCCTCAGGAGGCAATGAGTTTGATTTTGATAAGTTAGAAAGATTTCTTGTTCAACAATTAACCGAGCAGAAAATTTTTCAAATAAAGACAAGTAATGTGAACGGATTAGCAAAGAATGCGATAGACAGTCTTACCAGTTTTGTTGAAGATATTCAACCTTATATTAATGAATTAGAAAAATTTATAAATGATAAAAAAGTAGAATTAGCATTACATTCAGAAAAAACAATTAAATCTGAATTTAACAAAGAAATAGGCACATTTTATCGTTGGCTTAAAAGATTTATTGCACCGCATTTATATGGAATGTTCCTTGTAATTGCAAGATTTCGTGAGTTTTTATTGTCATTGCCGGGGAAGATAAATCCGATAAATTTTATTCGTAGAAAATTTTATTCTACAACCAAACAAGATGAAACAATCTCTCCCTTTGAAGAAGAACTATCCAGTATTGTAATAAAAATGGTTTCTCAAATTTCAGAGCGAAACGAGAATGAACTTAGCAAAATACAATCAGAACTTATGTTTACTCTTGATAAGGCACAAATTCGTAAAGACATTATGTCCCCAATTATTGATAATTTTAAAGTGAGTTTTTATGAGAGGGCAAAAAACTTTTTGCAAGAAAATATTTATAATCATTTAGAACGGAAAGCAAGATGTTTGTCTAATTATTTTTTAATTCAACTATTTTATCTTCCTATGTATGTAGTCATTGGATTTATTTTTTGGCGTGTATTTCCCGGCTATTTTTTAGGGCATTACCAAGGACTTGATTTTATTCTTCATTCCTTTTTAGTACTCTTTGCAAGCATTTTTTTGAGTTATTGGATATATGACAAAATTGTGTTTCTAAGTGCACGAAACCTAAGAAAAAAGTCAATGAAACAATTTCTCCTTTCATTATCAAATATGGTTAGTCCCTTTGAC
>DAOOVZ010000002.1:24248-43396 GCA_035370665.1 Candidatus Hydrogenedens sp. | reverse complement strand
GCTTCATCTCCACTGTAGGCTTATCTACTCCACCACCAGAACTACTCTGACCTGATGTCTGTATATCCCAGTAACTGCTCGTTATACTACCATATTCTTTATATCCCACAAGACCTCCTACATACCAATCATTACCAGACACCGCTCCTGTGCTGTAACTGCTCGTTATACTACCATAATTATGCCCCACAAGACCTCCTACATCACTACTACCAGACACCGCTCCTGTGCTGTAACTGCTCACTATAATACCTCCATCATTATACCCCACAAGACCTCCTACATCACTACTACCAGACACCGCTCCTGTGCTGTAACTGTTCAATATACTACCATCCCAATCATTATACCCCACAAGACCACCTATATAACGAACACTACCAAACACCACTCCAGTGCTGTAACTGCTTGTTATACTACCATCATTCAATCCCACAAGACCACCTACATCATCTCCCGTTCCAGACACCGCTCCTGTGCTGTAACTGCTCGTTATACTACCTCTATTAAACCCCACAAGACCTCCTACACGCGAACTACCAGACATTCCTCCTGTGCTGTAACTGCTCACTATACTACCTCCATAATTATACCCAACAAGACCACCTACATCATAACCACCTATTACCCAGCAGTCTTCTAATCCTAAATTCTTCACCTCTCCTTCCGAACCCATATATCCAAATAATCCCACGCTAGTAGCATCAGGACGGTTAATATGCAACCCAACAATCTTATGCCCATTGCCATCAATCTTGCCGAGAAATGGTGCATTGCTTGTTCCAATGGGTTTGAAACCTGCCCCGTTGTTCCAGTTCAATGTAGCACTTGCATTTATGTCCTTCGTTAGTTCATATTTTCCATTTAGGGGATAGGCAGGGTCATTGCCAATCTTTTGTAGTTCTTCAATGTTGTTAATCTTTATAACATCAGATATAACTTCACCTTCTGCTGTCCCTTCTGTGATACCTTCGGTTGTGCCTTCGGCTATGCCTTCATGAACTCCTTCTGCTGTCCCTTCTGTGATACCTTCGGTTGTGCCTTCGGTTATGCCTTCATGAACTCCCTCTGCTGTTCCTTCTGTGATACCTTCGACAGTTCCTTCGGTTATACCTTCATGAACTCCTTCTGCTGTCCCTTCTGTGATACCTTCGGTTGTGCCTTCGGCGGTTATACCTTCATGAACTCCTTCTGCTGTCCCTTCTGTGATACCTTCGACAGTTCCTTCGGTTGTTCCATCAACTAATCCTTCGCCTTGACATTCTACTCTCACTTCACGAGTTATTTCTGTGGGGTTTTCACTGCTATCTACTGCACGATAAACCACCTGATATACCCCTGACCGTGATGGATTTATATTGTTGGATATAGTTTGGACTGTGGCTTCAAGTCCGTCACAGTTATCTATCGCGGTTGCCCCCGGCTCTGTGAAATCTGTATTGCATTCTAAGGTCATCGGGTTATAACCGTTTAAGGTAATCTCAGGTCCAACTGTGTCTACTACATATACCAGTCGTGTTTCTATACTTATATTACCATCACTGTCTGTAGCAACATACTCAACGGTATAATCACCTACTATCTCACTGTTAACATTATTAGTAATCTCTATCTTATCGGTTAAATCTCCATCAGGAATATCATAAGCCGTTGCACCTGCATCTTCATACACCGTTTTACATTCTATTATAAGGTCAGTCTCTCCTAAAATTGTTATCTCTGGTTTATATACAATTCCTTTAAGAAAAGGATAACTAACACCTTCCAGAATATTCCATGCAATATTAAAGTCCCAGCCTACATAAGTTGCTTGCTGTTTTAGTTTTGTTGTTGTTTTACCTTCTCCACCTCCTGCAGAGTTTGCCTGTCCTGATGTCTCTATGTCCCAATAACTACTTGTAACCGAGCCATAATTCTCTCCCACAAGACCACCGGCATAAGTTTCATTAGCAGAAACTGTTCCCGTGCTATAACTGTAGGAAATACTACCTTTATTCAAACCTGTAATACCACCCACATCTTCTCTACCTGACACTGCTCCTAGGTTGTAACTGAGTATAATTTTCCCAGAATTCTCATTATATCCCACGAGACCACCAGCATAATCTAATGTAGCAGAAACTGCTCCCATGTTATAACTGCTATTAATAGTTCCGTTATTATTATTTCCAATAAGCCCACCAACATAACTAATACCAATTACTTTTCCAAGATTATAACTGAGTCCAATAGTCCCGTAATTCCACCCAATAAGTCCGCCAACATAATTTCCATTCCCTTGCACAGTTCCTTTATTATAACTGCTTGTAATATTCCCTCCATTATTATACCCGATAAGACCACCAACATACTTTCCACCCCCAGATATTGCTCCTGTATTGTAACTGTTTGTAATACTACTTCCATTGTTATATCCCACCAAGCCACCAATATTTTCTCCACTGCCAGATACTGCTCCTGTATTATAACTATTTGTGATATATCCTTCATAGTTCCATCCCACCAGGCCGCCTATATACCAATTCCCATATACTGCCCCTCTACTGTAACTGCTCTCAATGCCACCACCATTGCTTCCTACTATGCCGCCAACATCACCCGTCCCAGAAACTGCTCCCTTGCTGTAATTATTTGTAATACTACCTTCATTTCGTCCCACCAGACCTCCTACATGTCTACTATTACCAGACACCATTCCTGTGCTGTAACTGTTTGTTATAGCCCCACCATTTTTATTTTCTCCTGATAAGCCACCAACATAATCTCCTGTGCCAGATACTTCTCCCGTGTTATAACTATTCGTTATTCTATTTTCATTTATTCCTACCAGACCACCAACATCTTTCTTACCAGAGACATCCCCTTTGTTATAACAACTTATAATGTTGCCCTTGTTCCACCCTACGAGACTACCGACAATATCATTACCTACAACTGAACAGTTGTCTAATCCTATATCTCGGACTTGTCCCCCTGGACCTAATATGCCAAATAAGCCTATGTTATCTTCATCGGGGCGATTGATATATAAACTTGCAATCTCATGTGTGTTGCCATTAAATTCTCCTACCAACCTCAATGGATTAAACCCTTTGCCGCTGTTCCAATTTATTGTTTCACTTGCATCTATGTCCTCTGTTAATTCATAGTTCCACCACCAGGGATACTCGGGGTCTATGCCTACCTTGCTCAATTCTTCTAATGTATTTATCTCCTTTGTTTCTCTATTAAGGGTGATATAGAAAACTGTGTAGGTCCTAACTCTATAAAATATGGATAACTTACTTTGTCTTCTTCTTCCCCTTCACCTTCTTCTATTTCAATTACCCAAACACTCACAAAATCCCAACCTATATATGTTGTCTGCTGTTTCATCTGTTCCGTCGTTTTCCCTTCTCCTCCTGCTGAACTTGTCTTATTAGATGTTTCTATGTCCCAATAACTGTTTGTGATATTTCCTGTATTCAATCCTATCAAACCGCCGACATTTTTACTACCCCACACTGTTCCTATGCTGTAACTTTTCGTAATATTAAGTATATTTTTTCCTACCAGACCACCAACATATTCACTACCACATACAGCACCTGCGCTAAAACTATCTGTAATACTGCCTTTATAACCATTTAGCCCAACCAAACCACCAACATAATTTCCATCACCCCACACAGGACTTGTGCTGTAATTTTTAACAATACTCCCTACATTATTATACCCAACCAGTCCACCAACATTATTTTTACCCCAGACAGCCCCTGTGCTATAACTGTGGGTAATATTATCTCCATTATTATATCCTACAAGTCCGCCAACATTTTCACTGCCCCACACTGCACTTGTGCTGTAACTGTCTGCAATACTACCATGACAAATTTGCGATGAATCGCAATAGCCATTTTCACCTATTAATCCGCCAACATTGTTATTGCCCAAAACTGTTCCGGCACTATAACTGCTAACAATACTATCATTATTTTTCCCTACAAATCCGCCAACATCTTCATTACCAGATACATCTCCAGTATTGTAACTATTTGTAATACTACCTTCATTGGAGCCAACAAATCCGCCGGTATTTCTACTTCCGGACACAGTCCCTGTGCTGAAACTACTTATAATATCACCATAATTTTTCCCTGCAAAACCACCAACATTCTCACTTCCAGACACAGTTCCTGTGCTGGAACTGCTTGTAATATTGCCATAATTTATCCCTACAAAACTGCCAACAGAATTTTTACCTATTATTATGCAAGTTTCAATTCCTAAATTTCTTACCTCTCCTCCTGAACCTATAAAACCGAGTAGACCGATATAATTCTCTCCTGAACGATTTATATATAACCCTGTAATTTTGTGTTCCTTACCATCAATCATGCCGATGAATGGTGCATTGCTTGTTCCGATTGGTTTAAAACCTGCCCCATTATTCCAGTTAATCGTATCACTTGCATCAATGTCTTGTGTCAGTTCATATTCACCATCCAGTGGATACACTTCATCATTCCCAATCTTTTGGAGTTCTTCTATGCTGGCTATGGGTATTACTTCAGACATTCCTTCACCTTCTCCTTTGTCTACTACTAAACTTACATCAATGCCCTTTGTCAATTTATATTTACCATTCAAAGAATTTACTGCGGTATTATCTATCTTTTGCAACTCCCCAATGCTATCAATTTGAATTACTTCTGCATAGATACTGGAGTACATAAACATTATGCTCAATAAACATATAACCCACATACAAGTAAAAAACCTTTTCATTTTATTTTTTCCTCTGTTATTATTCATTAAATCTGAAATTAAAAACTTTTTATACCATACCTCCCTTTAATGTTTGTTGATAAAATAATAACTAAAAACCTTCTCATTCTATATTCTCATAAGTTGTTGTTCATTAAATTAGAAGGAAAAAACTTTTTCAGACCAAGCATTCCAATAAGGTTGATTGACAAATTAGAGACCAAAAATCTCTTCATACACAGACCCCCATTAAAATTAAATTGTTATACATTTTAGTTGTTGAATATATTTCATTCTTATACTTTTCAATTGCAAAAAACAAATAATAGAATACATATTCATTATTATCTTCTTTCTCCAATTTTAAAATTCCTTATTTCCTTTCTTTGTAAAACAAATAATTTGGACATCCTGTATCATTGCCTATCTCCTGCAATTTAACTTCACATAGAGCATCATTCTCTACCTTTGATAATCCCTTGATATCCTCAATCTGGATTGCTGACATGGATAAGGTAATTTGCGTATCCTGCTTTTGCAATCTCTCAATATTTGTCCAGTGCATCTTTGGGACATTCAACACAATGTGTGTATCCTGTTGCAATCTCTCAATACTATCAAATTGAATTCTCATCGCATATACATCCGAGCATATAAACATCATGCCTGACAGAACCATGACAAATACACAAACCAAATACCTGTTCATCTTACATCCGTAAATCGTATTTATTTATTGAACAACATTCAACATTCCCATTTCTCAAAAAACTGAACAAAAAAGAATCACTCTTCATAATTCTATTTCCATTATGGTATTTGCCAATTATCTTACAAAATCTTCATCTTCATCTCTTCTTTAATATTAGTAATCTTTCCTTTCAACTCGCAATTACCAACTTCCTATCTTATAAAATTACTATAACTAATCTTACCATAAATTTCTAATTTTTGCCAATATTTTTTAAAAAAAATTTATTCATTTATTCATCAAATTAATAGAACAACTTTTCTCCGAGAAAAGTATTTTTACCATCAAGGTCGCCAGTAATACACAAAACTCGCAGTCTTCCAAGACAGGTATAGCATTATCTATATTTTCTATCAAGTAAATTGGAGAAGAACCTACTTTTTAAGTTGCTTTACAAATTTACAGGAGGGACGAGGAAGACTGAAAATAAGAGAAGAGCACCATCACTACAATTATAGTTATAAATGCACAATCAGGATTGGTTGTTATGTCAATAAGTCGGCGATTTTTAGCATGAAATCGCCTAATTTCCCGGCATATTCGGGAGAGCCTTCTATAATCACTAGGCCCTGAGCCATAGCCTGAACTGTTTCTACTGAATTGGTTAATACAGGTAAGGCTGAATCTATGTTGGGGAACCGCATGTGGATAAAAGGCTTCCGTAATGTATACATACCTCTACCTGATTTTGTCTGTCCTGCTTTTACCTTTAACCAGCAGGCTATATCTTCATTGTCTACTGACCACTGGTAAATTCGCTCTGGCTGTTGGGATGTCCACTTCACCATGTCAGGGTCGCCTGCTTTATTTAACTGGCTTAATGCTGTGGATACCATGTATAAGGTTAACTTGACTTTGAGTTTTTTCTCAAGAGTATTTTTAGGTTTAGCATCAGGCATAAGCAATTTTAGTGCAAGTAGAACGCTGAATATTCTCCATAATAGCGAGAAATTTTTCCATCCCTTGATTTTGGGTAAAACTAATTTGCCTGTAAAGAAATCGTTCATCTTTTTTAATGAACTGAACTTAAAAGTAATATCTGGTTTCTCTAATATTTCTGGTGCTGTCTCAAAATTTAAGTTATCAAATTTAACATAAGCACCTATATTCTCGTCACCATTCTTTGCAATGAATTGAACTGTTCCCTTGATATTTTCAAACCGTTTTCGGAATGTAGGATGGTCTTCTAACAGGACTTTTATGACAGGCAAAACTGCATGTAAAATGATTTTTGAAACTAAAATCTCTTTTTCGTTTTCTGTCATTAGTATTCATCCTCCCAATTCTCTTCTTTTTCAAACTCCTTACCAAGCAGTTCACGAACTTTTTCAATAATACCATCTGTATCAATTTTGTAGTAGTGCATAAGGTCTTCAGGGTAGCCGTGAGGTGTATACTGGTCAGGAAGTCCGACTCTTGTAAAGGCACAACCTTTACCGCTTTCGGCAATAATCTCGCCTACGGCACTTCCTAAACCACCGATATAATTATGGTCTTCAAAGGTAATGATTCTCCTTGTCTCGGTTACGGCTTTCATGATTGCTTCGGTATCTATCGGTTTAATTGTGTGCATATTCAATACACGAGCAGAGATACCATCTTCACGCTCTAATATATTTGCTGCTTCTACTGCGTGATATACTACTGCACCACAAGCAATGATGGTTAAATCTGTTCCCGGTTTCATTTCAACTGCTTTGCCAATTTTGAAGCCATATTGGTCTGTCTGATATACCCGCGGCTCGAAACCGCGCCCAATCCGAATGTAGACAGGTCCTTGGACTTCAAGACAAGCCTGAACCGCTAATGCAGTTTCTACTGAATCCGCAGGAACAATGAGTTGAATATTAGGAATAGCACGAATGATTGAAAGGTCTTCAATAGAATGGTGCGTGGTTCCAGCAGACCCAAAGGAAGTTCCACCGTGAGTTGCAATAACCTTTACATTTAAGTTCTGATAGCAAATATCTGTTCTCAAAAATTCCACTGCCCGCATAGAAGCAAATACGGAAAAGGTGGATACAAAGGGTAAAAGACCTGCTTTGGCTAATCCCGCGGCTACGCCAAACATGTTTTGTTCAGCAATCCCAAAATTAAAAAAGCGGTCAGGAAACTTTTCTCCAAATTTGCCGATTTTAGTTGATTTTGCCAGGTCAGCAGATAAACCCACAATCTTTGGATTTGTCTTTCCTAATTCACTGAGGACAAATCCGTAGATTTCTGCTTGTGTCATATTGTCGGCATCATATACCGTCCATGTAAGACCTCCCTCTGGGCTCATATTATTTCTCCTATCAATGTTTATAGTTTAGGGTATATCAGGATACATTTTATCAATAGAGGCTTTCGCTTTTTCGGCTAATTCAGCACTTAGCCCGCCATAATGCCATGCAGGGTTCCCCTCCATAAAATCTACGCCTTTACCTTTGACCGTGTCGCAGATAATCATAGAGGGACCATCGTTGTATGCCAATGCTTTATCTATGGCTTCGCATATCTTGGGCATATCGTGTCCATCAATTAATTGAGTATACCAACCAAAGGCTTCCCATTTTTTATCTAATGGCTCTAAACTCATGACAGATTCAGTAGGACCATCAATCATCATGTGGTTTCGGTCTAAAAATCCGATAAGATTGCCCATCTTGTAATGGTTGGCTGCCATGGCTGCTTCCCAGATAGAGCCTTCATTACACTCGCCATCTCCTACTACTGCATAAACCCTCCATTCTTTTTTTAGTGCGCGGGCGCCCAATGCCATCCCTAACGCCTGAGAAAGACCATGACCCATAGAACCCGTAGAAGCCTCTACACCTATGGCTTTTCTCGAATCCAGGTGCATACCATAGGCACAACCGAATTGATTAAAATCTTTGAGCACTTCAAAGTCGAAATAGCCTCGGTTAGCGAGGATAACTGCGTGCCCTACGCCTCCATGTCCTTTGCTTAAAACCAATCGGTCACGCTCTTCCCAATTGGGATTTTTAGGGTCAATACGCAGATACTTCCAATACAGCACTACCATAAAGTCAGTCATGCTTAATGAGCCGCCAATATGGGCTCCACCTGACCATTGAGTAACATCTACAATCTCTTTTCTAATTTTTTTTGCAATTTTTCTTAATTCTTTGTGTTCCTGTTCAGTTAAAGACATAATTCATTACTCCTTTTTAATTCTATACAGATGATTTTATAGATTTAAATGCGTCGTCACAAATTTCCCAGGTCTTTTGAATGTCTGCTTCTGTATGTGCCATTGACAAGAACCAGTTATGATGTGAGGTGAAGAAGACACCCCTTTTAGTGCACTCTGCACACCATTTCTGATGTAGTTGCATTGTAGGGTCGTCAGTAATCCGATAGTATGCCATTGAAGGATGTCCTGTAATCTTTAAGGTAAAGCCATAATCCTTTGCTATTTTTATTAAGCCTTCATTGAACTTTGTGCCCAGATTATATAAATATTCAGGCGCATTTAATCGTTTCAATTCATTTAAGTTGGCTATGGCTGCTGCCATATATGCACCGGAATACCAATAACTACCCGTGTGAAATACTTTAGAAGCAGCAACTCTCAATTCTTCTTTGCCTACTAGTGCAGAAATAGGATACCCATTACCAATGGCTTTGCAAAAACAAATAAGGTCAGGATTAAATTTGAAAAACTCATTAGAACCTCCTAAATGGATTCTAAATCCTGCTCGAACATCATCGTTTATCAGAATAACGCCATGCTTTTTTAGTAATTTTTCAACACCTTGCCAGTAGCCTTCCGCAGGATATTCATTATCTACAAAGGTAGGGTGATGGTAAGGAGTAGATATAAAACCTGCTACCTGACCATAGTTTTCTTCCAATGCTTGTTCTAATGCTTTTAGGTCGTTCCATGGAATACGAATAACATTTGCGACATCCTCTTCTGTCACGCCGGGATGTCCAGCCCCTTGCATCCATGGAGCAGTTCCATGATAACCCCCTTTTATAGCAATGATTTTCTTTCTACCTGTTGCAGTTCGGGCTATCATAACTGCGTAGTTGGTCACATCTGCCCCATTTTTAGCAAAGAATGCCCAATCCGCTACTGGGATTAAATCAACCATAAGTTCTGCTAATTCGACCATTTTGGTTGGAGCCACACTGTTTATATCTGCCTGCTTTAACTGATTAATGAACGCTTCATCTACTACGGGATTATGATAGCCATTTATCATTGGTCCATAAGCACACATATAGTCAATGAACTCGTTCCCATCTATATCCCAGAATCGGCAACCTTCATTGCGAGTGCTAAAAAATGGATAATCGCAAGCAGGGATATAAGGTGCGGGACTAAAATGTCCATATATCCCGCAAGGGATTACCCGAGTTGCTCGCTCAAACCATTTTTGATTTTCGGGATAATGATATACTTGCATAATTTCAACTCCTTTTTTAATCAGGATATATATTCTGTTATTCGACCCAATACAATTCCCATGTTATCAACGATAGGTATAATTCCTGCAATATAAACCTTGCCCAAGCCTATACCTGCAAAGGTATCCAATTTGTTGGTAAGTAGAAGTTTTGCAGTTTCGAGGTCCTTTAAACTTAAAATAGAACTAACACCTTGCCCAGTAGGTTTGTCAATATATTGCCATCTGCCTTGAACATAGCCAAAATATACAGAAAAATCAATATCTTCAACTGCAATCTTTAATATTCCCTGTGGTGTATTTGCAAGTATCTTTTTAGAAACATCTTCTTTTTCTGCAAGAACTTCTGCTGCACGAATTGCCGTTTTTAATTGTAAAATGACATAAATTTTCTGTTCTTCTTCCGTATAAGTTTGCGAACCCTTTAAGAAATACTCTAATCGCTTTGTAAGTGCATCAAAGCCCTTTTTCAAAAAAGACAATTTTGTAAACCCTTTAAGTAGAAGTGGTGTCTTTCCCTGTTCAAAAACCTGAACAGCATGAGTAGGACTCAACAAGAGCAAATGGATAGAAGGAGTTGCTTCCTTCTGTGGAGAATATTTTATTTTACCATCTTCTATTTGAAGGAAGGTTTTTTCACCATTGCGGAGTGAGAAGTAGATTCTTTCATTTGCGGAACTAATCAAGTCTCTGGCTTGTTTATCTAATTGAACAAGGTCAACGAGGCAGGGGAGGATAGCCCTTAAATAGAGAGCGGACTTAATAATGTCTTTTATGTCAATCTGTTCAGTTTTACAAAAAGGACAAGATGAAGTTCCCATATTGCAATTCCCTTTTTAATAATTTTTATTGAATTTAAATAATATTACAAAAACAATAATGTATTTACAAATCTTTATCAAGTCTTTTACTTATGTCATTGTTATTTGCTAAAACTTTTGTTAAAGATTATTAGTTTTTATAATAAACATTACATAAGTTTTTTTTCAATGTAAGTGTATATAACGACACCACAAAATAAACGATTGTTCATGTATATATTCATAAATTTAAAACTTAAAAAATTATCCTTAGCATTGTCAATTTTCAAAAAGATGTAAGTCAAATATATATATTATTTCTACATTAAAAGAAATGCCAAATTGTTTATCACAAAGTCAAATGTCTCTTTTTAAGTCTTCTATTGAAAAGTAGCAAATAAACAGTAATATCGTAATATATGAAGAATTGTTTAAATTTATTTTAACAGTTCAAGGTTCTAAATGGTTTTTTAAGATTAGAGGTAGTTTTTCTATATACTCAAGCCAGTCTTTGAATAAATATTCAGCAGTTGTAATAGTCATATATTGCAAATTTACGCCTGTGAAAAGCCCTGCTCTGCCTCCTACTTTCTTTATTCCCACAATGTCTGTGGGTTCTAAATCTCCTAAATGTAGTAGTTCTTCTGGTTTGACTCCTAATTCTTCAGCAGTTTTTTCAAACATGATAGATTGCGGTTTTGAAACACCTTCCTCATCAGAAAAACGATATACAGAGATGAATTCGGTAAAGCCATGAATTTCAAGCAATTGTTTCAATGATGAGCCGGGGGATATTCCTGTGTCAGAAATAAGTCCTACTGACACAAATTGAGATGTATATTTAACTGCATCCAGAGCATTCTCTATGGGTTCTGGCTGGAAAACCAAAACTGCCTTTGCGAATTCCTCTGCAAGAGAATGATACTCTTTTTCTTCCAATTCCAATCCTAAATGTAAAGTAACCATATCTACTGCGTCTTCGGGAGTTAATGTCCTATGCTCCTCGATATGACATCGTGCAAACTCTTTCCCAGCCATTGAAAGTGCCTCAAAAGCGTCTTCTAATGAAACATGTCCTTTGAATGTGTTGACAATCGCCTTTGCTCGATATTCCTGCCGCTCTCTACTGAACGCATCTCTAAATAATGTTCCCCAAAAATCAAAACTTACTGCTTTTATCATTTGTAAAAACTTTCTGACTTTCTATAACTATATTTTCTTACTTTACCTGCAATATCCCTCTAATTTGTTCTCGAACAGCACTAACCATTTCATCTTCAACGGTAGGAGCCCAGGCTACCGGTGAAGCATACTGCTCTTGTATAACTTTTGCCTGATATATATCTAAACGAACAAGTTCACGCGTAGGTATATATAAATTATGTTCACCCATGTATGCAAATAGCATAATGGGATACTCATTACGGAAGGTATCTTTAATTCGCATGCCTATAGGAGCACATACCTCGCCCTGTAATGCAACAAAAATCAGATTCCCTATTTTGGCAACAATTGATTCTTCAAAGCGACATGGATATTCTCTGCTATCAGGATTTTGTTCAACTAAAAACCCGTCATCAGTGCATACCTTATCTGAAATCTTTGTGGGAAATGGGATATTCTCTTTATAGTGTTTTAGAAGGGAACGAATCCAGTTGGAACTACGGTCGGGATGAGGATAGGGAACATAACCGATATCGGTGGGAAAGAAAATAGATAGATGTTGTGCTTCTTTCTCAGAAGTAGGTTTTCCCAATGATAAAGGAACTATTTGAAAAGAACTTACAATATTTCCTTCAATCACTTTTTGTTTTTCTTTTACTATACGAATGACTTCATCTGCTAACTCTTTTCCATACTGTTGGACAAGAGGTATAGGTGCTTCCATCATACTTTTCGTAAATTGGTTTCCACCACAGGCATCTGCGAATATCGCCATTGCCTCAGGAAATTCTTTCTCAACATATTCCACAGCATAACCAAAGTGTCCTGTATCAATAACATTATTCTGTTCTTTCACCTGTAAAGGATGTGTAGGATGATTAAAAAGGATAGCCATTGGTTTCCCTGTCTGGTCTAAAATCTTTAACACCTGAACCTCATAGTCCACAGGGGCATTACCCAAACTAAATAAATGATAAACATATCCAACTCCAAACTCCAACGACACAGGTCCCCTCTCATTTTCGATGGCTTGCTTAATCAGACCATAAATTTTCTCGGCTAACCATCTACCATATTCAAAATTTTCAGGAACAATCTGAATTGGTGCACAATGATTATGTGTGGCAAGTGGAATAAAATATTCCGGAGAAATCCCCAATTCTTTTTTCAATCGTTCTCGGAGAATAGGTGTTGCCACATCGAGACAATTTAAATCATTTGCCACAATAACAATCCTTTTTGAACCATCATTAAAGACAATGACCCGTGAGTAAATATCCCTTCTCAACGCATTCATCTTATCACCAAATACACCAACAGGTTCTTTTGATATATCTGGAGTTATTGTCCCTTTGGAAACGCCTACCATTAGTGAGTAGGAATCTACATAACATTGAAATATAAAAATAAAAAGTAAAATAACTATCCAAAATTTGATTCTATAAACCGCAGATGTCAACATAGGACCTCCTTTGTAGTAAGATTCTAAATTCTAACATATATAAATCTGTCCATTAAAAGTATTAGAGAGATTTTTGAAACATTGTGATAGACGATGCAATATCATTTCTTTTGTAGAGGTAGATAGCAATTTAACTTATTTTCATTTATTATATCTATAACATTGATAATGTTTTTAAGTATCCAATCCCATACTTATTGAAATCAAAGAGTCATAGTTTCACTTAGTCGGATTCTAAAGGGTACCATGAGCGTCCATGCTCGTGGAATTTCGGAAATGAAATAAAAGATGTAACGATATTCTACCTGCAACAAACAGAATATATGGGCAAAATTATCACTATACATCGCAAATATTGTAAATATATTTTTGTATGGATGCTCAAACTAAATTGCCATTGTTGATATGTAATTATTCTTCATTGGTTTTATTTGTTTTTGATATAGACTATATTTGGTAAAAAGGCTCAAATTGAATTTTTGCAGTAACGCCAACAGTGATTTAATTTCATTTTTTTTCTATTATATATATATAATAGCAATCAGAATATATTTTACATTATTATTTTTTATTTTGACAAGAAGTAATTGAAATGCCATCAGAAAAAGAAAAAATCCTAGTTGTTGATGATGATTTGATTATTAGAGAACTGCTTCACGACCTACTTACAGATGAAGGTTTTTCAGTAGAAATGTCTCCCGACGGAGAGAGTGCATTAAAATTGATACATGAACATAATGAGATTGTAATCTTATTCACAGATATATTAATGCCCGAAATTGATGGAATAACTCTAATACACAAAGCAAAAGAAATTAATCGTGATATCGTTCCTATTATTATGACTGGATATGCCACAATAGAAACAGCGAGGGCTGCAATAAGAGAAGGTGCTTATGATTATGTGTTAAAACCCTTCAACATCACTGAAATTAAGAATGTAGTTAATAATGCTCTCGAACGAAATCATCTTGTTAAAGAAAATGCACGATTAAAAGAAATTACTAAACTGTTTAAAATTAGTGAAAATATATCCTCAATGCAAGATGAGGAACAACTTTTTAGGTTTATTTTAAATGCTGCATTAGAATATACACAAGCGAGAAGAGGCTCTATACTTATGGTTACGGAAGATGGGGAAAACTTAAACCTTATTGCAAGTGTGGGGCTCCCAGAAGAGTTAAATAGAAAGATTATCCCCATTAATTCATCAACTATTTCAGGATTGGTTGTGAAGAACATCGAGCCATTGCTTATTGAAGATACTAATCAAAATACTGAATTAAAAAAATACTTACTTGGATTAAAAAACAATTCCTTCATTTCTGTTCCACTTCAAAGTAAAAAATCAGAATTTATGAAATCACATCCATTAACAATCAATGGACAGGATGTCATTGCTGTTTTGAATATAACTGACAAATCTGGGGATGAAGCCTTTTCAGAAACTGATTTAAAAATATTAAAGATTATTGCCAATCATGGGGCGGCTGCAATTGAGAATGCAAGACTGATTAACGAGATAGATTCGGTACAAAGAGAAATTGTATTTACATTAGGTGAAATTGTAGAAACACGCTCTCGTGAAACAGGAAGCCATGTAAAACGAGTGGCAGAATATTCAAAAATGCTTGCCCTAAAAATGGGGCTTTCAACTAAGGAATCGGAGATTCTTCGACTGGCTTCTCCTCTCCATGATGTTGGTAAGGTTGGGATTCCAGATGCCATTTTGAATAAACCGGGTACTCTTTCTCCAGCAGAATTTGAAGTAATAAAAACACATACCAATATTGGTTATGATATGTTACGCAAAGCGAAAAGTATGGTCCTACAATCGGCTGCAATTATAGCATTAGAACATCATGAGCGTTTTGACGGTAATGGCTATCCTACAGGGAAAAAAGGGAAAGATATTCATATATTTGGTAGAATTGTGGGTATAGCCGATGTTTTTGATGCTTTAGGAGTTGAACGGGTGTATAAAAAAGCATGGATGCTCGATGAAATAAAAGAATATTTTTCAGAACAAAGAGGAAAACAATTTGACCCAGATTTAGTAGATATTTTTTTCTCAAACATTGAAGAGTTCCTGTTAATTCAGAGCAGATTTCCAGAGGACACTAAACTTGCTTCTTAATCTCATGCGATTGTCTTTAGTATTCATAGGCTCCTATATCGTAATCAGAACCATCACCAGTAATATTAGTAAAGGCATCTCGACCGCGAAGGTTTCCTTCAATATCTGTCAAGACATTTCCCCACTCATCTGCACTCGTATTCATTCCCCGGTCTATACATGGTGAACTACTGCTTAGTTTTAAGTTGCCTCCACTTGGAAAGATAAATAATGGGTCATTACTTATATTTCCCTCTCCATTTTTTGCTTGCTGGGTATCACAATACATAAAAAGAGCATCATTTCCAAGAGAATAAGTGCCCAACCCAGAGTTTTGCCATATAATAGTATTGGCAAATGATACATTACTATAGTAATTAAACACTGCTCCACCATGATTGGAATTAACCATATCCATCTGATTCTCATATAGGGTACAATTTGAAAGCACTATTTTTTCACACAAGTCTAAATGAATACCTCCTGTCCTTTCCTTTGAAGTGCTAAAATCGTATGCTTTGTTTCTGAAACCAATTGAATTAACTACATATCCAGAACTTCTTGTCATATACAACATACCTGCACTTGCTCTGGAAAAACCGCTATGGTCATTTGTAGACACATTATTGTTTCTGAAATCTGAATTACTCAGGTTAAGATTTCCATACCAGATATAAATAGCACCGCCTAATGCTTTTGCAGAAGCACCATATAAAGAACCTCTTATTATTCCATCACCTACTCCTTCCGCAGTGCAAGAATTGGAATAAAATGCCGAATTATTCACTACCACAGAAGAGTTGTATACAAAGATAGCCCCACCTGCTGAGACCGCAATAATATTTTGTGATGGATTTTGCCAAACACTTTTTGAGGAAATTTGATTGGATTCAAACCTACATCCTTGAATATTAAGAGTGCTGTCCATTGCATAAATAGCAGCACCATAATTGTAATTTGAGGTAGACAGTGTATTATTTTCTATACTATTTTCAATAAAATTGCAATTATATACAGAAAGTTTACCACTCAAACAGCAGATTCCTGCTCCAACATCTACTGCCTTGTTCTGATAGAATGAGCAATTTTTTATAACAAATTTCTTGCCCGGAATATATAGTCCTCCTCCATCTTGAGCATCAGTATAAACAGGGTTTATCTCTGATTCGCCACCTGTAATCACAAAACCATTAAGTTCGCTATAGTTTTCACCTATAACTACATGCCACGCAGGTTGCCCATTTCGAGCGGTAGATCCATCTATGATAGTGACATTGGTTTGAGGGTTTCTTTGACTTAACTGGGTTTCAGTTCCACTGAAACCACCATAAACATTAACCAGTTCGCGAAGTATTAATGACCCTGAAGGGTTGGAACGAATATCGTTATAGAGACCTCCTGCAACCCACACTTCGCCTCCGCCCAACTGATAAGCCTTGTCTATACCTTCTTGAAGTGTAGGGAAAGCAGTCTCCCAGGTTAATCCATCAGGCTCAGTTTCACCTTCTGTTTCCTGCTTCTCTACAGAAGGTTTTTTTACATAAATCCTTTCACCCTGAATAATTTCAATGTAATCTGTTTTCTGTTTTACACTCTGCCCAGCACTTGTTATAACTGTCAAAGTAACCGTGTAAATGCCCGGTGATTGATATGTATGAATAGGATTTCTTAAAACACTAAAGTTCCCATCACCAAAATTCCATAACCAGCTAGGGTCAGTCCCATTCCCCATTTTACTTTCATCTCGGAACTCTATCTCACTATTTATAAGATTTTTTAAAGGTGTTGCAGAAAATTCTGCTGTAGGTGGATAAGGGAAAGAACTATATATTCGGATATATCCTGCAAGAACTGAAAGTGGAAAGATTAAACCGTCAGTGTAAGTCGTTGCCAAAATATTCTCTCCATACATTGAATAAATATCATTAAAATCTGCTTTGTCCGATACTTTAAATCTAAAAATAGCAAAAATACCTGTTGTCATCCCTGAGGTAGATGAACCAGAAGCAGTTAATCTCAACTTACCAGGTATTACCTGACCAACCGATAAAACCTTGCCTGCATTCTGAACTGCAGGACCTTCCATAAAATCCATATATTGTACCCTGTTGGAATTAAAAATAAGGTCAAATTGGATATAATCTAAAGATACATTATCGGTTTCAAGATAAAAAGGAATATTAATTTCGGTATTTGGGACCGCATCCCTTCTATCAATAATGATACGAGCAAAAGTATATGGTTCTCCCTCTCCATCAATAGTTCCTTCTCCTTCAGTAATTCCTTCTCCTGAACCCTCTATTTGTCCCTCATGATTAACAGGACAGAAAACTGGCCTGAAACCATCCTCACGCGTTGCATCTTCTTCATACCCACATACATTATAAAACTGGACAAGACGAAGTAATTCTGTCAGGGATATTTTCCATGGATTATTTGGTTCATAATCACTGTCATGAGGAGTGCAAGTCTGGTCACCAGGACCCGGATTATACCCATCTTCTCCATTCGGGTCACAATGATAGGAACCTTTATTAAAAAACTGTATCACACGCAACAATTCAGATAAATTTATTTTGTTATCCTCGTCTCTATCCGCCGTGTGAAATTGACCCTTAGAAACTAAATTCACTGCATAAATATTATTGCAACAAAGACCATAACAAGTAATACTTAAAACTACCAATAAATACAGACAAGATACCTTATTCCTCATAAAAATATACCTTTTAATTCCTAAATATTTTATATTTTCTATATTTTACCCCATATTTTAGGAGTGGAAATCATTTTAATATATAATAGTTCTATAAAGTATGATTATTATTTTAACATAATAGTTTATTTTAACACAAAAAAATCCTTAATGTTAAACTATTTTTACAACTTTTTACTCTATTTTATTCACAGCCATCTAAAATATTACCACATCTATTCATCTTTTCTATATAATTTTCAAGTTCTTCTCGTGAAATTTTCTGATTCTCGTCTGTATCTATCTCATCAAAAAATTCAGGGGTAACTTGAGGATATTTCTGCAAAACTTCAGACAATGTTAATAAGTCATCCCCATCTATATCGCAATATGTATAGGTTGAGTATATTTGCAATGCAATAATTTTTTTTGTTTTTCTATCAAATTTTACAATTTTTTGATAACTTACATCTATGTTTATATACAACCCATGAGGAATAAAAATCTGCTTTTGAGGAGGGCTAATATATCCCTCTACATTTGTAAATACAATTTCACTCCAACCGACGGGAAGAATTAGTAATTCTCCCGAATTTTTCCATTCATCATAACCCTGAACTTTCCACATGGCATTTAACTGAATTACTTCTTCTGGAAATATATTAACTACAATTCCACCTGATTCCCAATATTTAACCTCAATAACCTTATCTTCATGCTCACCAATCTCTACCTGAATATATTGCGAAGTTGACCAACCTATCGGTTGAGTAAAAAAGATTCTATAACTGCCTGCAAATAAATTTTCCACCTTATCCCCACTATTATAAAAATTTGCGTCTCCTTCGATTTGCCATTGAGCACCATTGAGTATTGCTTCTTCCGGTGTAATTATAACTGTAAGAGAACTAAAAGTCTGTGGAGACTCTCCTTCTGTAATGCCTTCACCTTCTATGATACCCTCAGGGATACCTTCTAAAATTCCTTCACCTTCAGGCG
>DAOOVZ010000002.1:0-24148 GCA_035370665.1 Candidatus Hydrogenedens sp. | reverse complement strand
CCTCATCTAATAGCCATGCCTGAACTACATCTATCATCCCATTCTCGTCTAAATCTAACTCACTCGTATTCCCTAATCTAAAACTCTCATACAGCCATGCCAAATCCTCCTCAAAATGGCTCTCTCCCAATATATCATCACATTCCTCATCACAAACCTCAATAAAACATGGGTCAAATAACCCTTCCCCTTCTATGACTCCTTCTCCTTCTATGACTTCTTCAGGAGAAACGGCCTGACTCATTGCCAGTTCTTGTTGTGCAAAAACAAATGCAGGCAAGAATAATAAAGTATAAAGAACATACTTATTCATAAACTAAATATATTACTCATAATTTCTTAAGTGATAGTTTAATTATATTCAATTATATCCTTTAAATTTCTTGTTATTCTATAAGAATTAAATTAATTGAATAGAAGATTTATTTGTTCGAACTAGATTTGTGTTCATATTTATTTTCTTCATTAGCCTTTCACCTTGTCTTTTTGACTCTACTAAAATGAAAAAGGTTGAGCCACTACCGCTCATCCCTACATACGGGAAACCCATTTTTTTTATTTTCAATTTTAACTCACGCAGTTCTGGAGCAATAACAAAGGCAGGAATCTCCAACTGATTATATATTACTTTTCCCCAATCTTGTTTCATCAGCGCTGATATTGCCATTTTAAATGTTAAACTATACTCATCTTGTTTTTTGTGGTGCGGACGAGAAACCAAGGATGGATGTTGATAAACCTTCGCTGTTGAGAGTGCTATTGCAGGATGAACAAGCACAATCCACATATCGGGCATATAAGGTAGTGTTGATAGCCTCTCTCCTTTACTGGATACAGATTGAGTTCCTCCTCTAATAAAGTAAGGGACATCAGAACCCAACTCCACCGCTATATTTTGCAATGTGGACTCATTCCAACCCAACTCCCACAATATATTTAAGGCATGTAAAGTTCCCGCAGCATTACTTGAACCACCACCTAAACCAGCACATACAGGAATATTCTTTAAGATTTGGACTCGAATGCCCTTTTTTATTTTTGTTATTTCTTTTACCTTATTTATTGTTTTATACACAATATTACTGCCATCAACCGGCAGTGAAGGCTTATTTGTAATGATTTCAACACCTTCTGAAATCTCATCAAAAATTAGGGTATCGCTCAATGTTATTGTCTGGAAAATTGATTCAATCGCATGGAAACCGTCTGGATATTTTCCTACCACATCAAGGTAGAGGTTTATTTTTGCATAAGTTTTTATTTTTAGTGGAGAAGTCATAGAAAAAGTAATTAATTATAATCTTTTTGAGAAAAGAATAGAGATTATCAAGTAAATTCCAAGAATACCTGCCAGAGCAAAACCAATGGTCCCCAAATTTTTTGTTGCGGAAGAGGTAGTTACTAAAACACTTGACCCGACTATTAGGGCTGCTGTGATTAAACTAATAGAAATCCGGTTACTAGATTTATCAATTATGTTAGCTAATTGTTCAAGATATTCATGATGGACATGAATTTTCAATTCGCCCGAACGCATTTGAGAAGTTATATTTCTTAGATTATCTGGGAATTCAATAAAGAATCTCCAGAGAGAATTAAACTGTTGGGTAAGTTCCCTTCTAATGTTAGGTAGTTCATATCTTGATAATATGAACCGTTCTAAATAAGGCTGAATGATAGAGACGAAATCAATTTCGGGGTCTAATTCTCTTCCTACACTTTCAATTGTTGCCAGCGCTTTTAGCAATAAGGTAAAACGGGATTCCAATTCCAGTCCGTAATTTCGCAAGATGTCAATAGCCCGTTCTATTCCTTTTCCAACCTGTCCCTGACTTATAATTAAATAAGATTCAAAGGTAATAAAATCAGAGAGTTCGCGTTCCAGTGCCTTAACATCTTTGAAATCGGGGCGTGAACAGAGTGCCAGAACTGCCTGAGTGCATTCATAAACATTTTGTTGGAAAATTGCCATAAGTAGATTCGTCATTAACATTACATCCTGCGAATCTAAACTTCCAGCCATTCCCAGGTCAAGGAAAGCAATTTGATTGTTGTAGGTTATAAAAATATTTCCGGGGTGTGGGTCTGCATGGAATAGACGGTCTTCGCAAATCATTTTACATAAAATCTCACACCCTAACTGTGCTATTGTTTTTCGGTCACAATTCCGTGCTTCATATTGGTCATACTGGTCAATTCTAACACCATCTACCCAATCCATGGTCAGAACCTCTGGTGTTGAATAAGACTTAAAAACTCTTGGAATAAAAACATTTTTCTGATTCAGCATGTTTTTTCTGAAAAGTTGAATAGACCTTGCCTCAATCGAAAAGTTGAGTTCTCTTTTTATTGACCTTGCAAACTCGTTCACGATTCCCACAGGCTTCAAAAATGAGATTTCTGGTCGCTCTTCTAACCATGTAGCGATTGTTCTCATAAGTTCAATATCGGAAGAAATAATTCGGTCAATTCCTGCCCTTTTTACTTTGACTGCGACAGGTGTTCCATTGGGTAGTATGGCTTTATGAACCTGACTTAATGAACCTGCTGCTACTGGTTCAAGGTCAAATTGTGCAAAAGCGGACTCTATAGGTTTTTTTAAGGCATCTTCAACTACTTTAGCAATCTCTTCAAAAGGCAGAGGAGCAACATGGTCCTGGAGAAGACTTAATTCCCTGGCTATTGATGGCCCGACAATGTCAGAACGCGTACTTAAAACCTGACCCATCTTAATAAATGTAGGACCAAGTTCTGTTAGTGCTCGCCTTAACCGTTCTCCCCAAGTTATGTCAATTACTGGAAAACCTTCTTTAATCTGTCTATATAATGACCAGGGCAGTCGCTGAAGCAATCCCAAACGCGAAAGGATATCGTAAAATCCGTATTTTGTAAAAACCTGAAAAATTTCAAATAATCTTATAGTATTGGTTGCCTGTTTCTGCCAGAAGGAATAAATGACAAAACTCCTTTCAATAATCTTTCAATTGTTTTTTAATATTGTATTAACAAATAAAGCATGATTTAAAGACTAATTAGCAAAAAATTCTATCTTTCCAGTGTTAGGTTTTAAAGGAATAGAGACAACATTCTCTGCAAGTTTGACACTTTTCAGGGGTTTTTCATCAATGACAATTTTAGCAAGATTTAATTTTTCCGGCTTATAGATGTATAGTGTTCCCGGGAGATTAACAGAATCTTTAAGCAAAATTTCCATCTTCTTCTTTTCACTATCCCACTTTGTAGAACTTATAATTTCCATTCCACATAAGGTAGAAGTTTTTACCCCGATAATAGATGGTTTTTCCGCTTTTGCAACTATTCCTATGAATTTTTGTTTAGAATTATTCTGGATAGTTTCATTATCAGTGATAAACTTTTCACTGTTAAAATCCCAGAGCATTACATCAGGATTGATACTTTTTAATAAAACAGGAGATAAGGGTTGAGCATCTTTTGAGATATATACAACTGAATTACTAAAACTATCAAGATTAGAATAACTACGAAGGTGCCAGATACTGGGCTCTCTCTTCTCTGAATCAAGAGGAACAAAAACAGTTTTAGTGCTTCTGGCAAATTGTGCCATTTTGTTTGCAATATCAAGATTCTTGAACTCGCCTGACCAAACTAATGGTCCCGGAAATGATTGAAGCAATGTGCTTGTAAAAAAGTTTTCTGTATTCAATATCTGATTGTTTACTTTTACGGGACCAACTATGCCATTAAAACTTGCCATTGCCCCTATGATTGTGCAAAATTGTAATAAATCCTGTTCTGAATTTATAAGATGGTCAGAATACATAGAATAAATAGGAATATTCTGGAAGAAATTTGCAAGTTCTTTCATTCCGATATATAGTGCTTCAATGCGAGTAGTGTTCAGTTTCTCTAATACTTCATCTGGGGCTTCAATATTGCAGACCAAAAAATCGGGATTCCATGAAATAAGTTTTCCCCAGCGTTTTTTTGCTATATTTAATCCTTCTGGCGTGTTAAATTTTGAGAACGCATATTCATTAGATACAGGGATAGAATTTTCATCTCCAGCAGGCACAACCCATGGATTAATAGTTAAACCGACCTTTGTTGCACCATGATTTTTTAGTTGGTCAAGAACAGGCTTCATCTCTCTTGATAAAGATTTACTATTTCCTCTTAAAGAACCCTTAGGTTGTTCCCATCCATCGGGGATAAGAATGGCATTTAATCCTACATTACTTGTATATTTCGCAACCCTTAAAAGGCTATCTAAAGACATTTTATTTGGGTCAACGGCAAGCCATCCCCGAATGGGTTTTTCAATAGATACTTTTGAAGGAGATGGACAAAGATTGGAAAGCACCCATGTAGAGGTGGTCAGCAGGTTGTAGGCATCATTGCTAAAATAGACAAATACAGGGTCGCTTTCAATGGTATCGCCGGGATTTAACATTATGGCAGGAGAATATTCACATTCCACAGCACCTGTCCAATTATCTCCTTCACCTGAAACTGAAATCTTTGATTGTGCTTTTCCTTGTGGGCAGGCTGCAAATATTATTTTTTGCCCCTTTGTAGTAGTAATAATTTCTAAAATTTGTGATTCTTCATCAGAAACATAAATCCAATTTCCACCAATATTTGCAACAGGCCTTAAAATTTTCTCATTAGGAAGTCTTGTAATCAAACTTGCAACAGGTGGAAACACTATAGGTTTAATCTTTGCTATAGATACTGGATTGGTTCCTTTATTTGTTATTAAAGTTGAAAAGAGAACGAAACTATATTGTTTAAAACTTGTTGCACGCTGCTGTATGAGTAGGTCATTTTTTAACGGATATGTTGCAATAAAATGGATTGCTGGTCCGAAGACAGTGTTAACAGAGACTCTGTCTGTTATAGCATTTCCAAAAGATTCTGCTATGAATTCTTCTCCTGACTTTAATTGAAAGGAGGGTCCATAACCCTCAATAACTGTATTCTCAACATAATTATCTGGTGTGGTATAAAAAATATGCCAATCTCCGTTCATTTCATCGAAATCTATACCCATGTCTTCCCTGGAAAATGTGTAACGATGTCTTAAAACCCATGGAGAGGAACGAGGTAAAGGAATTTCCTCATCAACCTTCTTTTTCGTAGCAGACCAACTATCAATCGAAATTAAGAAAATAATGAGCAATAAAAAAACAAAAGAAAAAGTATACTTCCATCTTCTATTCATGTAAAATACTCCAATTATAGATTTGCTTGTATTAATATATACGATTGACAACGATAAACATTAACAACTCTCTAACGGGATTACTTATTCCCCGTTATTAAAATGAATGAGTAGAATTGTGGTAAAATAAGGATTAATTTTTAATAATCTAACAATTTTGTAATTATATGGCATTTATAAAGTTTACATTAAATAATAAAACAATGTCAATTTTATGCAGGCAACTTGCGTCTGCTTATGAAGGTGGCATACCTATCACACAGGCACTTCAAATCGTAGGAGATGGTTTTCCTTCACGCAAGGTTAAAATGATTCTATACCGCTGTGCTGATGACCTTATTCAAGGCAAGACACTTAGTGAAGCATTGAGTCGAAGGGAAGTTTTTCCTGATTTGTTCGTTCAATTAATATCCGCAGGAGAACGCTCTGGAAAGTTAGATGTAATTCTAAGAGACCTGAGTTCTTATTATGAAGATTTATGGAAAATGAAGCGTTCAGCAATTGTGTCGCTAACATATCCAACTATCCAACTTGTATTAGGCTGGTTTTTGGGCACTTTTGCATTGGGTATTGTTAGGCAAATAAGTTTTGAGAAACAGTTTTCATTAGGCGCATACTTCTCCTCTTACATATCTTTTCAAATAAGTATATGTATTATTTTCGCAATTATCGTGTTCATCTTAATTATTTCAAAAAATACAAAATTTTTCCAGACATTTATATATGGGATTATCAGGCATGTATGGCCATTTAGTTTCATTATTCATAGATTTTCTTTAGCACGCTTTTTTAAGTCGCTCGCCTTACTATATGCAAGTGGAATACCCATTACAGAAGCACTTTTAAAATCTTCTGAAATTCTACCTTTTCCCAGTTATAAGCGGGATATTTCTACGGTTGTTAGTCTTATTCGGAATGGGAGCAACCTTGAAAAATCATTCAAAACCCTCTCGTGGGTAGGACGAATGGGACAAGAGATGGTTGCTATCGGTGAGCAATCGGGTAAATTAGACGAAGCACTTCAAAAAGTGGCAGAATATTTTCTACTCGACGCACAGCAATCGCTTCAGGTCACTACTAAAATTTTGAACATATTAATCTTACTCATAGTTGGAGCAGTTATAGGTTTTATTGTAATAAGTTTCTATGCCAATCTTTATGGTAATATGTTTAACCAATTAGGAATTTAAGTAGAAATAAAATGGTGTATTGTTATGGATGAAATGATATATAAAGAAGATAAACAATCAGAAGAGCCACACGACTGGACAAAGTATATCTGGGGTGGAATTGTTGGTTTATTTATTTTAATGGTGATTTTTATCTGGCTTGCTGGACAGGTAAAACCTAAAACCTCTTATGTCCGCGTGAAGCATATACTTATTAAATTTAATCCCAATGATGCAGCAGACCGTCAGCGTGCCTTACAACTTGCAACCGAGTTAAAGGAAAGAATTATGCAAGGGGAATCGTTTGAGAAACTTGCTAAGGAATATTCTAATGACCCAGCAAGTGCACGACGTGGTGGCGATTTGGGCTATTACGGGAAAAATGAGTTTGAACCTAATTTTGAAGAATATGTCTGGTCTGCACCAATAGGACAGTTGAGTGATATTATAGAGACTAAATATGGTTTTCATCTTGTCATTGTTACGGATAGATACTTGACCGATGTAGACCGTTATGAATTAGAACTGGATGAAAAAGCACGAAAAAGTGCGCAGAAAGATAAATAAATTTAGGTCTCCCTCCTTAGATATTTATTCAAAATTATAATTTACAAAATAGATAAAGGATTAAAAAAATGTTAGAAAAATTTATTATGGCACCGCCAGACCCCATTTTAGGGCTCACAGAAGCCTTCCTAAAAGACAAGAACACAAACAAAATCAATTTAGGGGTAGGAGTATACAAAGACAATGCTAATAAAACTCCCATCTTTAATGCCGTCAAGAAAGCAGAAAAAATCTTGTTAGAAAAGGAACAGTCAAAAGCATATCTTCCCATATCTGGCTTGGCTGAATTTTGTGAAAAGACACAGGAATTAGTGCTTGGCAATAAGAATATATGTATAAGTGAAGGAAGAGTCGCTACTGTTCAAACTGTAGGTGGCACTTCTGCTTTAAGAATCTTTGCAGACTTAATTCGGACAAATCTTGGCGGCAGAAAAGTATGGTTAAGCAACCCTACCTGGGAAAATCATAGCAAGATTTTCCAATCAGCGAATTTAGAGACTGAAATATATCCTTACTACAATTCAGAAACTCATAGTCTTGATTGGGATAAGATGTTAGCAAAAGTAGACATCATTCCTGAAGGGGATATTTTATTGCTTCATGGCTGTTGTCATAATCCCACTGGAATTGATTTGGATATACAGCAATGGGAAACATTAGCAGAGATTATTAAAAGAAGAAAGATATTACCATTAATTGACTTTGCATATCAAGGATTAGGTGACGGTTTAGAACAAGACACAACTGGTATTCGTGAAGTTGTAGAAAAAGTTCCCGAAGTATTTATATGCAGTTCTTATTCAAAGAATTTCGGATTATACAATGAACGCTGCGGTGCCTTAATATCTGTTTGTGGTGATAAAGAGACTTGTAAAAAGGTATTGAGCCAGATAAAGGTAACTATCAGAACAAACTTTTCCAATCCACCTGCTCATGGTGCAAATGTAGTGCATACTATTTTAAGTTCAGATTACCTTCGCAAAGAATGGGAACAAGAGGTCAAAAATATGTGTGCAAGAATTAAAGATATGCGAAAATTGTTTGTGAAAAAATTGAAGGAGAAGGGAGTTTCTCAAGATTTCAGTTTTATAGAAAAACAAAAAGGTATGTTTTCTTTTTCAGGGTTAACTAAGGAGCAGGTCCTTCGTTTAAGAGAAGAATTTTCAATATATATAGTCAATTCCGGAAGGATTAATGTCGCGGGAATAACTACTGACAATATAAATTATCTGGTAGAGGCTATCAGCAAAGTTCTTTAACTCTGATTTTTATGAGACATTGCGGGCAAGGATGTATATATAAATACATATAAAGTGAATTAAACTCCCACCCAACACGAATATGTGCCAGATGACATGATGGAAAGGCAATCGGTCCATTAGATAGAAGAGCGTTCCACCTGTATATATAATACCGCCAATAAGCATAAGCCATATAGCACCCATGGGAATCATTTGTAGTGTTGGTCTTATGGCTATAATCGCAATCCAGCCCATAAGGATATATATCGCCGTCGCAAGACGATTCCATTTTCCAAGGAAAAAAAACTTAAATATAAAACCTAAAAGGGTCAATGTCCATAATGCACCAAAAAGAGACCAGCCCCATGGTCCACGCATGTAAACAAGTAAAAATGGTGTATAAGTGCCTGCAATAAGAACATAGATAGAACAATGGTCCATCAATTGAAAGAAACTTTTAACCTTGCCTGGAGGGAAAGAGTGATACAATGTCGAACTTAAATAGAGCAAGATTAACGCAATACCAAAAACGAGGACACCAGCAAGGGTAAAAGGGTCTCCTTTCTGTGCTGCTAATATTACCATAACCACAAATCCCGCTATACTCAGACCTGCCCCAAGTCCATGAGTAAGTGCGTGGAATATCTCTTCAACAGTCGTATATACTTTTTTCATTATATTTACCCATAATATTCGATAATAATTAAGTTAAGGAATTAAATTATGCAAGTTATTATCCAACCAACTACTAATCAAGCAATTAATCTTGTTGCTTATATTATTGCAGAAAACCTAATAAGAAAGCCACATCTGGTTTTAGGACTTGCAACAGGCAGAACAATGGTTCCTCTTTATAATCGGTTAGTCGAAATGCACAAGAAAGAGAATCTGGACTTTTCACTTGCCGTCACTTTTAATTTAGATGAGTATATTGGAATACCGCCAGAACATCCCGGCTCATATCATTATTTTATGTATCACAATTTGTTCAAACACATAAACATTGATTTACGGAATACAAATATTCCCAATGGAATGGCTAGGGACATTTCAAAAGAGTGTAGAGAATATGAGGAAAAGATAAAAGATTTTGGTGGAATTGATTTACGACTATTGAGTATTGGAATATCTGGACATATTGGATTTAATGAGCCATTGTCTTCAATGTTTTCGCGAACTCGGGAAAAGGCTCTATCCCCTGTTACCTTAGAACAAAATAAACACTTATTTTCTAATCCTGCAGAAATGCCAAAAAGGGCTATTACTATGGGTGTAGGAACTATTCTTGAAGCAAGTAAATGTATTGTCCTCGTAACAGGCAGACATAAAAGTAAGATATTAGCAAAATCAGTGGAAGGTCCTTTCTCAGCAATGATTTCTGCAACATCTTTACAATTACACCCTGATTGTATATTCGTTGCTGATGAAGAAGCCGCTTCCGAGTTAACTCAGAAGGAATATTACCAATGGATTTTTGAGAATGAACCAGAATGGGAGTTTTATCGTAAAAAAATGACAGGTAGATAATAAACCGAAAATCTATTCTATTATTTAATATTATGGTCTAGTTTCTTTTGAAGTTTATTTTTCCAATATGCCTTTAATTTATCCCTTTGTTTCCATCTGCGGTGGAACCAAAGCCACTGCTCCGGATGTTGTCGGATTATGTTTTCAATTGCATTCTGGCAAATTTGTGTATTTTTTAATATATCCTCTTTCAAATTTCCAGTATGCACTAATTCAAGTGGGGGAAATATTTCGAGGACAAGTGTCCCATCATTGTTTCTCGTCATAGATACAGGATGAACAGGGACTTTGGTTCGAGCATAAATATAAGCAGGACCGATAGTAGACCAACAGGGCTTGTCAAAGAATAAAGTAGGTGCTCCATTATCTCTTGGGGATTGGTCTATAAGCATTCCTACAAACCATCCTTCTTTCAATAATTTTATAATCTGATTTGCTGACTGGTCTTTAGGTATTGTTTTAATTTTTGCTGCTGTGCGAATGCTATCAATCACATTATTTAATTGAGGGTCATCAAATTCGCGGACAATTTCTGCTACTGGATAGCCATAGGAAGACATTAAAGAAGCCATCATTTCCCAATTACCAAGATGAGCACTAATAAACAAGGCGCCCTGCTTATTTATTTTGTAGTTTTCTATATATTCAACACCTTTGTAAGAGGCAACTTTCTCATATTTTTCCTCTGCTAAACGAGGCAAATGAGGGAATTCAAATGCCACAAAAAACATGTTTTTGGCAGCGTTCCATAATATTTTTTTCTTTTCCTTCTTACTGAGGGTATCTCCGAAGGCATAATCAATATGTTTGTATCCATCTTTTCTAATCCGTGGGACAAGGTAAAACGCCAAAAAAGCAAAAAATGTAGCCACTTTACGCAAAATGGATAACGGCATCCGTTGAAATATTTTTAAGACAAATATTGAAAAATTGCCAACTATTTTTCTTCTTGTTTTTTTACTGAACATAATTAAATTTCTAATGTAAGTTTAGAATTATTTTGAGGAACAAAACATTTAAATTTTGAATTTATATTTTCCTTCATCCAGTCTAATGCAGGTGGGTCTCCATGAACAAGGATAACATTTTTTGGATTTAATTGTTCTATCAGTTCTAACAATGCACTTCTATATGCATGACCACTAAAATGAAAGCGTTGTATATTCTGAAGTTTAATTTTTACTGGTTCTGCATCTAACTGAAATTGTAGTTCATCACCTTCTTTTGAATTGAGCAGTTTATAACCAAGAGTATCAGAATCTACATAGCCAACGAAAAAGATACCATGACGCTTCGATTTTACCATTTCTTGCGCAATTAATGCGGAAGGGGTATTTTCTACCATCATGCCCGATGTGGCAATTACGATGGCGGGATTTGTTAATAACTGTTTTATCTCTTCAGGATGCCATACATTTACTAATTTACGAAAACAATTTAAAGGTCTCAATTGGTTTCTTGTATCTAAATATTCTCGGAATTGCTCATAAATCTCATAAATGGCTCTTCCTAAACCTGAAATATAAATGGGCACTCTTGCCAGAAGCCCCTCTTCTTGAAAACGCGCAAGCATATTCGCAATTTCCTGTGTCCTGCCGAGTGCAAAGGTCGGAAGTAGGACTACACCCTCTTGTTCAATAACCTGATTAATAAACTTTACAAGTCGTAATGATTCTTCATAATAGGAATTTACCTGATTTTCATCAACGGCGCCCTGTGTGCTTTCAACAATGATTGTATCTACTTTATCTAAACCATCCATGGATTGATAAGGTCCTAATAATTCCTGATTACCTGCAGAAATATCTCCTGTGTATAAGATTTTGTAATTATCCATTTCAAGTAAAATGCTTCCACTACCCAACACATGTCCCGCTGAATTAAATGAGGCTCGAAACACATTTTTATTACTAACCTCAAAAGGGGTATTAAAAAGGTATGCTCGTGTAATTTCCATCAAATTTTCGACATCCTCGTGCTGATAGAGGGGGTATTCAAAAATACCTCGTTCTCTCCTCAGCGTATTCATTACAACCACGCTATTGTGAAGCATTCGCTCTATAATTCGTAGAGTCGGCATAGTCGCATGAACCTTAAAATGGGGAAATAACTTTGTTAGATATGGAAGAGAACCGCAATGGTCTACATGTCCGTGTGTAATCAAAACAGCATCAGGAAAGGAATTCATCAATTCCAGATTAGGGAGAGATTCAAATCCTTCCTTTTTAGGGTGAATTCCACAATCTAAAAGAATATGTTCATTTGTATATGATATTTGAAAACAACTTGCCCCTATTTCTCCACCTCCTCCTAAAATAGAAAGATTAATACTTCTGTCTATGCTCATACTTATATTTTACTTTCTGTTTTTTTACAAAAAACCAACATTGCAATAAACTAAACAAATAAATAATAATTCACAACTATTTAATATTTTAGTATAATAAATTATATTTTACCACCATAATAATAAAGGAAAGTGTATGGGTTTAGAAAAAAACCGATTAATGGAGATGTTCAAGGATAATGTCCAATGGCAAGAATGGGGACCCTATTTGCCTGAGCGGCAATGGGGAACAGTTCGTGAATGCTTATCTTATCCTAAAAATGTGTGGTTATATACAACATTTGAGACTGCTAAAATACATAACTACCTACTTGGAGATGATGGAATCTTTGGGTGGTGCCATAGTTCAGGGAGATTGTGTTTTGCATTAAGTTTTTGGAACGGAATTGACCCATTCTTGAAAGAGCGATTCTTTGGATTAAGTGCACTTGAAGGAAATCATGCTGAGGATGTAAAGGAATATTACTTTTATTTAGATGCTGTTCCAAGTTACGCTTATGCAAAAGCATTGTATCGTTATCCGTGTGAATTATTTCCTTATGAAAGATTATTATCCGAAAATCAATCAAGAAGTTGCTTTGACCCAGAATTTGAATTGTTAGATACGGGAATCTTTAATGATTCGCGATATTTTGATATCGAAGTTGAATATGCCAAAGGAAACGCTAAAGATATAGCCATACAGATAACTGCCTGGAATAGGAGTAAAGAGACAAAACCTTTACATATTATTCCTCAATTCTGGTTTCGCAATACCTGGCAATGGTCATCATTGCTTGGAAAGATAGAACGCAAGCCCCAAATATATTGTGCAGGTTCCAACCATATTGTTCTCATGGACAACCAATTAGGGGAATATCGTTTAGAGATAGGCGAAGGTTCGAGTGAGATAGTTCCACAACTGCTTTTTACTGAAAATGAATCAGATTTAGTAGATTCACAGGGAAAAGAAAAATCAATTAAATGGCGACGCGATGCATTCGCCCAGCATATTATCTACAACAATTCTGAATTTATTTCGCCAGAGGATAAAGGGACTCGTGTCGCTGCCTGGTATTCTTTTGATATTCCACCAGAATCAAATGTTTCACTACAACTGAGACTATTTTCTGTTCAAGAAACCCCACCTGAACCCATTGGGGAAAGATGTAGTGAACTTTTTGAAGAACGGAAAAAGGAAGCCGATGAGTTTTATAGGGAAATTTTGCCCGAATCATTAAGCCCAATTCAGAAAAAAATTTTGAGACAGGCTTATGCCGGACTTCTCTGGTCAAAAATGTATTATAAACTACCTGTGAAAGAATGGCTTAATGTAGCGAAAAATACAAATGGCTTAACCAACCATACAAGTTTTGAAAATTGGAAACATTTGAACGCAGATGATATTCTGTCTATTCCTGACAAGTGGGAATATCCCTGGTTTGCTGCATGGGATATCCCTTTCCAACTAATAGGCATGTTTCGTATTGACCCTCTATTTACATTAAAACAGATAAAACTTTTTATTTCGCCGAGGTATCAAAGTCCTACCGGACAAATCCCTTCCTCAGAATGGAACTTTTCTTCTGTAAATCCTCCTGTAATGGCTTGGGGAATAAATAAGATTACTCAATACATAGAAAAATCAAAGTCAGATATACCAAAAGAAGATTATTATAAAATATTTTTGATTGAATCCTTCTATGGCTTATATGCAAATCTAACATGGTGGGCAAATCAAAAGGATAAGGATGGAAGAACCCTATTTAATAAGGGACTGATAGGTCTTGATAATTTTGCACTTACTGAAAAAAATTCAGATGGTATAAGATTAATTGAAGAATCACAAGCCATTTTTTGGACACCATTTCTGGTCGGAAATCTACTCGAATTAGCATGTAAAACAGCCATTATATTTCCAAGTTTTGAAGAAATTGCTATTCGACTTTTAGATTATTTTTTGAAATCAATAGATTTACTACAAAGTAAAGAACCATATTCCTTCTGGGATGAAACAGACTCTTTCTTTTATCCAGTATTAAACATAGAAGGAGGAAAAAATAAAATTCCCATCCGTTCATTTTCAGGGCTTGTGCCACTTTTTGGCATTGTTCATCTGCCTATATATGCACTTCCTAAACTTGCAAAAGAAGTTGAAAAATTAATACAGTCAAAGGCACTTACAACTCCTTTTTTTAAAAAATTTTCCGAATCACAAACAGGAAAAGAATACATTTCCCTATCATGCGTTACAGAAGAACAAAGGGATTCATTGCTAAAATACGCTTTGAATGAATCCGAATTTTTGTCTTCTTATGGTTTGCGTTCCCTATCACGATATCACCGAGAAAAACCAATATATATCCATTCATCACGCCAACATATCGAGATAAAATATTGCCCAGGAGAACTGGAGTCAAAGATGTTTGGAGGCAATACTAATTGGTTCGGTCCTATCTGGTTTCCACTAAATTATTTATTCATTGATAGTATTGAAAAATGGGAAATTGCATACCCAGAATTCAAATTTACCAGTTCAGACTATATCAAGAACTTTTCATTTAATAAAATTGCACAAGAAATTAGGAAGCGATTACAAAACTTATTTATTCCGGACACACATGGCTACATCCCTGCTTTAGGTTCCCTTTCAAATTTAAGAGACGACCCCCATTGGAAAGACTATTATCTATTTTTTGAATATTTCAACGGCGACACAGGCGAAGGTATAGGTGCAAGCCATCAAACTGGCTGGACCTCTCTAATTACAGAAATTATTCACGAACTAACCACCTGTCAATAAGAAGAAATTCTAAAAAACTAATGGTGCTTGTTTAAAATAAGCCGCCTGATAATAGAAAAGTAAAGGGATAGAAATTATAGAATATTATAGTGATATCTTTCAGTAAAACTGGGACTATCTAGCAAGTCAATTTGAACCAATTTTAGTGGTTCAAAAAAATAAATAAGGACATAAACAAAAATATATCAACACAAATAAGCACTGGTTATTCGTGAATATTTTTTTAAAAAAGACTTTTTGGACAACCCCAGTTTTATGATACTTACGAGAGGAACCCCACTTTGTTATTTCGAACCCCTTTATCATTTCACTCCCCCTTTCTGTCATTTCGAGTGAAGCGAGAAATCTTTCTTTCCCTTAATCTTCATTCTATAAAATAAGAACTATTTTATATACCTTACTATTTATACCGTGCACTTATTTGAACATACTTTACGAACTTGCGTTTTTCAATTCTGAAGGATTTTTCATATTGGCAAGGGCGTCTTCGTAGGAAATGAGGTTTTGTAGATATAACTCTTTTAAGCATCTATCAAATGTCACCATACCGTCTTTGAAGCCTGTTTCTAATACGCTGTAAATCTGGTAATTTTTCCCTTCACGAATTAAATTAGAAATGGCATTGTTTGCTCGTAATATTTCATAACTGAGTATTCGTCCTTCGCCATCCTTGCGGGGTAGAAGTCGTTGTGAAATCACAGCCAGTAAAACCATAGACAATTGGAATCGTATTTGTTGCTGTTGTCCCGCAGGGAATACATCTATAATACGGTCAATGGTCTGAATGGCGTCGTTGGTGTGTAGTGTTGCAAAGACGAGATGCCCCGTTTCAGATGCAGTTAATGTTGCCTGAATTGTTTCAAGGTCTCGCATTTCACCTACAAGAATAACATCTGGGGATTGCCTTAACACATACTTCAAAGCACGGACAAAATTTTGAGTATCTCCACCAACTTCTCGCTGGTCAACAATACTTTTTTTATGAGTATGGACATACTCGATAGGGTCTTCAATCGTGATAATGTGGCACGCTCGCTGATTGTTGACTATATCAATAAGTGAAGCAAGGGTAGTCGTTTTCCCGCTCCCTGTAGGTCCTGTTACGAGGACTAAACCCTGTCTCGCAAATGCTAATTCTCTGACACTTTCAGGAAGACCCAATTCACTTAATGATGGAATCTTCTCAGGAATGGGACGCAAAGCAGCTGTTATGCACTGCTTTTGGTAATAGACATTTACACGAAACCGATGTTTTCTGCCTACTGCAAGAGAGAAGTCTAATTCTTTCTCTCTTTTGAATTGTTCTTTTTGTTCTTTGGTAAGAAAACTAAAAATCATTTTTTCTGTCATTTCCGGGGTGAGTGTGTCTGAACGGGTTCTATATAACTGTCCATCCACTCTCAATATAGGAGGGGCACCTGCACTGAGAATAAGGTCTGATGCCTTCTCTTGAATAACGAGGTCAAATAAATCTTGAATGTCCATACCCAAAACTCCACATTTTCAATTAATATAAACGAAGCACTACTTTTATCTAAAAATATAAGGAATTATTATTGTCTACTTCAAATAGTTATAGTTGAGTAGAAGTTTTAGTCATTTTGTTCTTCTCTACTCTCATATTTGGATATAAATGAGGATGCATATCTAGATACTTCGCTATTTCAGTTCCTATATCTGTAAAAATTGTTTGCTCTTTCAAATCATTTTCAATCATAACTCTAATTTTTGATGAGCCCAATAATTTCTCAAAATGACTGTTAAATCGGAAATGTTCTGGATAATGTTTTTTAAATAAATGCAAAAGTTCAATACCCAGATTAAATGGTCGAACAATATGCGGGTCTTTTACTTTTATATGCAATCCTTTACACTGTTGATTCATATATTTAGGCTCCACTGCTTTACCCGGTATAGAAGTTGGGACAAATGAACATGGTGTTATTTCAAATCCTTTTTTAGCATCTTCTGAGATGTTAGAAATTATCAGAGCAGGGTTACACCAAGGTGCTCCTATAATTTGAAAAGGTTCTTCTGTTCCACGCCCTTCACTTATATTCGTTCCTTCAAATAAACAAGTGCCAACATAACACAAGGCAGATTCAAAAGTGGGAATGTTCGGAGATGGAGGTATCCACTGCAAATCCAAATCAGAGAAAAGCAAATCAGAAAACCAACCATCCATTTTTATTACGACCAAATCTAATGACTTCATTTCTGGAACTGTATTTTTTAAAAATAAAGCGGCTTCACCGATAGTCAAACCATGTCGCACAGGAACCATTCCCCAACACACTTCATCTAATAGCACCTTTTCTGGAAATGTCCCCTCGATTATTTCACCTCCTAACGGATTGGGTCTGTCCAGAATCATAAGCCTTTTTTTATATTTACTGCATGTCCTCATTAGTTGAGATAGTGAATAGATATAGGTGTAGTAGCGACTGCCAATGTCCTGTATATCAGCAACTACCCAATCTACTGCTGCTAATATTTTCTGCCAGTGAATATCTGTTTGTTTTAAAAATATGTCAATTAGTTGAATGTTTTTCCATTGCTTTTGTTGTTCTGCACGACCTGCTTCCTCGTCTAACTTTAAGCCGTGCTCTGCAGAAAAAATGCATTTTAGTTTTACCTCTTTTGATGATGATAAAATTTCTAATGTATTCCTACCTTCAACATTTATTGCTGAAACATTTGTAAACAAAGCGATCGAGGCATTATTTAATGGTTTAAAATTGTCACGCATTAAAACATCAATACCACAATGAACATTTATCTTTTGCGGTTGTATCAATAAAGCCACAGAATTGAAAAATGTCTTTCTCAATTTTCGATTGTCTCTTTTAACACGACTTGGATGACAGGAGTTGCTTAACAGAATAGCATAATAACCTGTCTTCCTATCCCACCATAGACATGTCCCTGTAAAACCTGTATGTCCCAGAGCAGAACGGAATGGGAGTTGTCCTTCAATGCTTTCCCAGAACGGGTCTGTTTTCCATCCTAACACCTGCCAGGGATAATTAGGAATTACTTTGCATGTTGACATCTCTTCTATAACATCTTTTTCAAGAAGCGTTCCAGAAATTAAGCCTCTACAAAAACGCGATAAATCTTCAGCAGTTGAAAACAAGCCTGCATGTCCTGCTACACCTCCAAGTGCATACGCATTCTCGTCATGCACTTCTCCTCTAATTATTCTATTCCTCCAACTGCATTTTTCTGTGGGTGCACACTTGTTCTTATATTCTTCAGGAACACGAAAAAGAGTTGTATTCATGCTCAATGGCAAAAAAATATTTCTTCTGCAATATTGGTCAAGGTCAATTCCAGAAATTATTTCAACAATGTATCCAAGAATCATAAACCCAAAATCAGAATATAAATGGTTTGTGCCTGGTTCAAACAATAGTTGCGTTTTAGATAGATTGATAATAATATCTTCAAGAGAATAAATTTCTCTATACCATTCATATCCAATCAATCCTGAACTGTGGGATAATAGGTGTCTAATAGTGAAATTGCGAAAAAGAGGGACAGGGATATAGTTATAAACAGGGTCATCTAATTTCAGTTTGCCCTGTTGATACAGAAGTAAAATCGCCGTTGTTGTGGCAATAACTTTTGTTAAAGATGCAAGGTCAAAAATAATGTCATTTTGCATATCTTCTTCTACTGGGATTAATGCACATTTTCCAACTGAGCCAATAAATAATCTTTCATTATTTTTTCCCAGATAGGCAACTGCACCCGGAGCCGAATTTTGAATAGCATCAGATAAACATCTTTCAAGTGCTTTTTTATTTTCTGGTTTAAACATAAATAGCCTCGTTTACAAGCATAATAAACAAAGATGGCCTACAATCTATTCAATTGTAGGCCATTTGAGGTAACTACTTCGTGATGATTATACACATCACATTTTAAACTACTTTTTCTTCGCAGCGGGCTTCTTTGCAGCCGGTTTCTTTGCTGCGGGTTTCTTTGCAGCGGGTTTCTTTGCAGCGGCCATGTTTTTTCTCCTGTGATTTTATGTTAAGAGGAAATATAGACTCAATGACTACAGGTCGTTGAACTTTCCTCTTCATAACTATTCAACTGTTACCTACTTGATAATGAACAAAAATATATTTAAAACGCAAATTTTTTTTTAACATTTTTTGAAATAATATTTTAGCCTCAATTTATGAGGGTTTCAGAGCAACTACTTATTTAATATTCTTAAGCGCAAATATTTTTAAATAAAATAATTAAATAAATGTCAGATTGGAATATTACTACATATTTAAAACAATAAAAATTTATTTGGCGAGAAAAACAATATATTTGAAAAAAATAAATGGTTAAAAAATACTTGCTCTTTTAAAAACGACAAAGGGGTATTAGTTAAAATAAGAAACAGTGAATATCTTTGAAAGGTAATCGTTGATACAATTTTTAAAATGACATTGATTCTAATTATTGTTTGTCGTAAAAGTAACAGATATTACTATCATATAGAGAAAAGTTTATTAAATAACAAGAAGTCGGGTAACTTCAAAATAACAAAAAAAGAAGCATCATAAATGAAAAAAGATTTTTTATTATAAGAAACCTTTTGCAAGCGTCTTTCCCAATCGAGTGGCTAATGCCATGATAGTTAATTGTGGATTAACGCCAAGTGATGTTGGAATTGAACTGCCATCACATACAAAAATATTATCAGTGCCAAATACTTTATGGTAGGGGTTGCACACGCCTTTATCAGGTGAGTCAGCCATACGACAGGTCCCTAATGGATGAAATGCCATACATTCAAAATCAGAAGGCTTATGCTTCTCTTTAATAAATTTATACAGGTCGTCTTTTGTCATAATAATATTGGGCTGTTTAGTAGACATGATAAAAATGCGTTTGGGATTTTCTTCAAGTGCTAATTCAACCAAAAAGGTGAACGCCTTTTTAAGACGAAAAACATCGGTGTCTGTTAAATGATATGAAAAAATGGGTGTATTTTTTATTGAAAATTTCAGTGAACCTTCATTACTGTCTTTTATCATAAAACCAAAAGTGGCTATGTTCTTGTAATTTTTCCAGTAATGAGTTAGTTCCTCTCCTGAAAAAGGAAAAACAGTAGGTCCTAAATCTGGTGGCATGGCTATCCCTTCGAAGGCAATGCCTTCTTCTTCCAGAACAGGGCTATAGCAACCCTGTGGTATACCTATCCATGAAGAAATATTATCATCCAATTCAATAGACACCTTACTCGCAGGATGAATAGTCAGGTGTGCACCTAAATTGGGATTGTCAACTGCAATACCACTTCTTTTTAATAACAAAGGGGATAGCAATGTTCCACAAGCAATAATAATCTTTCCACCTTTTAACTCAACTTTATCAATGACCTTACGATTCACTGGATTTAAAACATCTATTAATACCCCATTTCCAATAGTTCTATTTGAAAGCAATACCCGATTTGCCCTCGCATTATAAAATAAGAACAGACCTGAACGAATCCCTTCGGGAATATATGTCAGTTCCATACTTTTTTTAGCACCAGAGGTGCAACCATAACAGCACATTCCACAGCCCTGACAATTATGAGCGTTTCTTCGCAGAGGATAGCATGGTAAACCTTTGTTCGTAAAAATTTTTCGTATAAAGGCACTGGACCTGTTCATTACATTCCAATCCGCTTCCTCAACATGTATCTCTTGTTCTACTTTGTCAAAACATTTTTGAAAATCATCAGAATTCAATTCAAGCAGTCCTAATTTTTCTTCCCATTGTTGCAGAACTTTTTTGGGGGTGTGAAAACAGGTGCCTGAATTGATAACAGTTGTTCCTCCAACACAGCGACCTAATGGAATAGAAATCATAGGTTTACCAATTGTTCCGGTAACACCACCATCACGATAAAGTTTTAGTAAAGACCGAAATGCAGAGCTTTGATATGGAAATGGAAGCGCCCCTTCTTCTACAAGGGCAACCTTCGCACCTTTTTCTGCAAGTTCTTTAGCAACAACAGCGCCACCTGCACCACTGCCGACAACAATAAAATCGAATATCTGTCCTGTAATATTTGAATTCTTATTGGCAGCCAGATTGATTACATTGGATTGATTATAAATTTCAAATAATTCTTCATTCATGTTCGGTCTGATTCATTCTTAAACAATGATGTTCTTCCCTCGCTTCCAAAATTGCCTGATAATTTGTATTCGCCATTGTTTGAGGGAGTTGGAGGGCACTTCCTAATATTAAAATTCGTATTCCTAAAAGCATCGAATTACGCCAGGTCCATTTTGAATGTGCCCACGAGTCGAGCCATTTCTTACGGACGGATAATGGAGAACGATACAGGATGGAAAAGAAACTATATGGTGGTGGAACTAAAGACAAAAGTAGAATACCTAATGGTATAGATAATCTGTAGATTTTGGGTAAGGATAGTAATGTTTCCTTAAACTCATTCCAGAAATCATCGGCAGACACTTCATTTGTCCAGAACGAGTTATCATCAAACAAAGTTATTAATATTGCATAACTATTTTTCTTGATAAATTGTTCCATTATTTACTCATTGTATATAGAGAGACACCTTATCCCATGGTTTTCTCTGAACCCATTCAAAAGCACCTTTCTGAAGAGATACAAAATGCTTCTCATTATTGTTTGTTAAGTCATGAAGTATTAATTTAATAGTCGCCATTTTCGTGTTATAACAATATAGCATGCTTCCGTCGGTATCTTCATATTGAACACCTACTACTGTTGGCATATCTGCCTCAATTGAAATAGAAAAAATGAAATCACAAGTTTTCCCCTTTATTTCCCAGAATAGAGGAATATATCGGGACTTTGTAGATAAGATGCTCTTGATAGAATTAAGGATATATTCTTTTCCATCGTAATATAAAAATAGTGTAGTAAGTTGCGGTGAAACCATTTTTTTTCCAATCCGAGCACAGGCACTTAAAACATCTATTATAATTGGAACAGATTCACCTGTCTCTTCATCAGAAAATATACAACTATGAGCCCACGCCCAGGAATGTCCCTGCTTTAAACCTGCCAGATGTCCTTGCATCCCTAACGCATTTTGAACACTAATTATATCTTCATTTACTTTTATATTTCCGTTGAAGAGCATCTTTTCGTGGACTGTAACCGTATAATTTTTAACAATTCCCAATCTCCATAACGACCGGGGAATAAAGTTAAATGATGATTGAGGAAAAATTGGAGTTAAATTTAAACCCCAGGAAAGTTGATTATCTCTCTTACATAGATTTCCTTTGCAAGTAATGAAATCAACAAAATTTTCACCAATAGAAATGCTATTGGCATTTTCAGATGCCCCATACTTACACTGTTCAATAGGAAAGGTCTCTTTTATCGCTATGTTTTGAACATTTTCTCCTTCTTCTTTTTTTTGAGTTTCCCTGCGTGTAAAAATTCCCCAGACCTCTATGACTGATTTTGCCTCATTTTTAAGCAGTGTATAACGAAACCAAAAAGACCATGCTTCATCTTGTGGATTTAATTTCCAATACCAGACTTCATACGCTTTTTCATGACAATCAGGTAATAGAAAAGATGTGTTTGTTATCTTATATGGAAATTCCATAAGGCTTATAAATTGGGTTGTGGAGCCTCTTCTTTTGCTAATTTTTGCAACTTGAATTTTAAGAAAAGAACATAAGCACAAATAACAAGGTCAAGTATCCCTCCGACAAGATAACCAAATATAAAGGCATGTGAGAAAAATAAATAGAGATACCCTATTGAAGAGATAAATTTAGAAGTGATATGGATATTTATCAGTGTCTTATTATCAGGGTCCCTTGATGATTTATAAGCAATGTATGCTAATACAAACATAAGAGAAGCAACCAGAGGTAGCCAGAAGAAATCCGTATTCTTCTCAGGTAATGGTTGCAATATCTTAAAGAAAATAGGCAGAAAATTAAGAATATAATTTACTCCATCAGGGATAAAGAAAAAGAATAAAGCACCAATAAGATATGCAAGTGCAAGTAGTTCCATAGAATGCTTAAACAAAGAATTAACTGATGAATCTTTTTTAGCCGTGTTTTCTTCCATATTTGTTTCCTTTATGTATGAGTAAAAAATTATAGATATAAGGATATTACCAAAAAAAGGAAACAATTACAAAGAAAATGTCTATGCAAAATTTCTAAAAAATTAATTTAACAAATACAAAAGAATAGTAAGGACTCTATCTTTGGTTCTATGAATTTCAAATGTCCCAACAACATATCTTGTATTTCTATATTTTTTCCAACCTACTCTGTTTGAATTTCTTAAAATATTTTATTATAGTTATTAAATTATGATTTTAGGTTTATTTATTGTTTATAATTCTTAAAACTATAACTCGGTGAAAGGGTAGTTAAATGAAAAAAACTGTTTTGGTGAGTAGTATATTTTTGTTTTTGTTACTAACTCTGATTACATCAGTAGCAATTGCTGAATTGCAAAGTGTATCCGTAGGTGGGGAATTAAGAATCAGAGGGAGGTGGTATATCAATACATTTGGACCCGTAGATGAACGGATTCCAGCCGCATTTGTTCAAAAGAGGCCTGTCGGTGGGACTAAAATTACATCAAAGTATAAATGGGATGATGAAGGCCCAGATTGGACAAGGTATGAAACATCTGTCTTATTAAATTTCAAGGCAGATTTCACAGATAATGTAACTGCATTTATAGAATTTTATGACTGGCATATCTGGGGAGAAGATTTTCGTTCGCGTGATTATGCAACCGGCACAGACATTAGGGCAGATTCTAAAGATGATGTAGAGATAGAACAGGCATATATAGAGATGCGAGAGTTATTCGGTGCACCATTGAGTTTGAGGGTAGGACGGCAGGACTTGATTATGGGCAAAGGCTGGTTGGTGACCAATATGTTGACCCCTTCACAATATTCATCTCACGACGCAATTCGATTGACCTACAAACAGGACGACTGGACAGTTGACGCATTTGCTTCCAAATTAAGCGAGCGCTATCAGATTGAAGAAGATGGGGATATAGATTTTTATGGTGTTTACGGGACTTATTCTGGATGGAAGCCTTTAAGCATTTCTGCATACTGGTATTTTTTGAGAGATGGTTTAAGCCCTCATGATACCACAGGAAACCCCGTAGTAGAATTTTACGAAGATATTTTGAATCGTGATGATTATGGTGTTACAAAATTACATACGGTTGGTATTCGTGCCTTTGGTATGTCTTCAGGATTTGATTACGATTTAGAGTTGGCTTATCAATTTGGTGAGGCAGATTCGTTGGGTG
>DAOOVZ010000001.1:0-62589 GCA_035370665.1 Candidatus Hydrogenedens sp. | reverse complement strand
TTGCGTTTGGTAGAATGTGTCGGAACATTGTCCGATTGTCGCTTAGACCTAAGGCATGTGCCGCCAACACATATTCCATTTGCCTTTGTTTCATAAATTCGCCACGAACCAATCGTGCTACTCCGGGCCAGGAGGTAAGGCCTATTACAATCATGATAGTCCATATACTCGGTGGTAGAAAAGCCATCACGGTAATAATGAGGAAGAAACTGGGTATGACCAGCATCAGTTCTATGAATCGCAAGACAATTGAATCTACCCAATTGCCAAAATAGCCTGCAAGTGAACCCAATATAACGCCGATTAGCACAGCAATACCTACCGCAACGAAGCCAACACTTAACGATAGTCTTGAACCCCAAATCATTCGGCTTAACACATCCCTGCCTCGGTCATCTGTGCCTGCCCAATGTTCTGGGTTTGGTGGCTGTAAGGCATGGTCTAAATTCTGGCGTAAGGGTCCATAGGGAATAATCGGTTTAATAAACCATTCACCAGAAGTAGGAATCCATCGGTCAAAATTTGCATACAGATTTTCAGCCTGCAAATTGGAATATGTAATTACATTGGGGAACAGATATAATTTTCCACCTTTATATAGTAGTATAGGAATATCATTTGCAAGGAAGGGCGACATGATGGCAATAAGCCCTAATAAAATAATTATTCCTAATGCAAGCATTGATACACGGTGCTTACAGAACTCTCGCCAGACTGTATGCCAATAACTATATGTATTCTTTCTTCTAAACACTGTAATCTCTACTCCAATCGTATTCGTGGGTCAACAATTGCATATAGAACATCTGTCAGAACAAGTCCTATCAGGGTAAGGAAAGTCGAGATTGTGAATACGCCCATAATAAGAGGATAATCCCGTGATAGCACAGCCTCAAAACCCAATCGCCCCATGCCGGGAATGGAGAAGATTGTTTCAATAATTACACTGCCACCGATAAGCCCTGGTAAAAGTCCTGCGAACAGGGTAATGATAGGTATCAATGAGTTTCGCATGGCATATTTGAAAATGACAATCTTTTCAGAAAAGCCATAAGCCCTTGCGGTGCGTATGTAATCCTGCCGTATCACATCCAGCATACCCGTCCGCATGTATCGTGATAAGCCTGCAAGTCCAGCGTAAGTCATACAAAATAGCGGCAGTGTCATGTGCCATAAACGGTCAAGTAGCCAGCCGCCAAGTGAATAGTTTTGAGCGTCAATGCTATTAATACCGTTCACAGGAAATAAATTCCACCAATCGCCACCGCCAAAGAAGAGGATTAATAACATGGCTACCCAGAAACTTGGCAAACTATATAACAGGAATAAAATGATGGTTATAATCTGGTCGGATATTGAGCGTTGATGAGTTGCGGAATAAGTGCCCAGAGGAATAGCGATAAGATAAATGAGCAAAGTTTCCAATATAGTAAATTGAAGCGTAATGGGAAGGGTTTCTGCTATTTTTGCCATTACGGGTCGCTGGTCTTTATAACTCTTGCCAAAATCGAACCGAATCATGCGACCTAACCATAATCCGTATTGCACAATAATAGGTTTGTCCAACCCGTAAAGGGCTTTTGTTTGTTCAACAATTTTCTCTGTCTCAATATTGGAACGCATAGCACCGCCTTCACCGCGTAATTTGAATGCGACAGGACTACCGGGTGCTAATTGGATGAGTGCAAAACTTATTAGACTGATTCCAATGAAGGTTGGGATAATCAAAAGGAGTCTTTTTAGTATATACGGATACATGGATTTCTACTACTCCTTTCTGTAAGCATATCGTTGCAAATCTTTTGGCACAAACCATTCACGCTCATACATACCAAAGGGATAAACACGAATTCCATGAACCCGTTTATCAACTGCAACAATTGCCTTGGGTGCCATTAAAAAGGTATATGGTTGTTCCTCATTGACTATCTCCTGAAAACGACGGTATAACTGAATTCGTTCCTGATGGTCAAAAGACACCCGAGCCTGTTCAATAAGACGGTCTGCTTCTGCATTAATAAATCCAACAAAATTAGAGCCTTTTTCTGCCTGACTGGAGTGCCATACCTGATAGGGGTCTGGGTCCGGTGGCATTTGCCAGCCCATCAACACGGCATCAAAGTTTCGACTATCTACCCGTTCCAATAACGACGCCCACTCCATCTGCCGTATCTGCATATTAATCCCTGCACGCTTCAAATCTTCTTGATACACCGTTAATATTTTCTCTGCAATGGGATTGCTGTTGGTCGTCATAATTTCAAAGGCGAGGTCTTTCCCATCTTTATCACGAATTCCATCGCTATTGTGGTCTATCCAACCTGCTTCGTCCAATAACTGCTTTGCCTGCTCAGGGTTATATGTCCAATGTTTCAATTCTGAATGATATTCAAGGGTCCCGGGCATGAATGGTGAATCTATCGGTTCTGCCATTCCATAATATAATCGTTTAATCACTTGCTCTCGATTAAGTAATAGGGTAAGGGCATGGCGAACTGTTTTCTCTTTCAGCACAGGATTACGCATATTCCAGCCGATATAATTATACGCAGGTCGTGGATAGATAAAAATGTTAAATTGGTTTTGAAAGGTTTCTGCCTGACCACGCCGAGCCCAATCTTCAGAACGAATCTCCATGTAATCCAAATCGCCACGACGCAATTTTAAGAACGCAGCGTTGTCATCGAGAATGATTTGGTAAACAATGTGGTCAAAGTATGGCAGTCCTTCATTTTTACGCCAATAATTTGGATTACGCTTCAGCACAACTTGCAGTCCTGTTTGCCATTCAGACAATATGTATGGACCTGAGCCTATTGGTTTGCGATTATTTGGGTGATTATTAAAATCGCCCTGACCGTAGATATGCTCTGGAAGTATTTCCAGCAATCCCAGCATAACTGAATGCTGGTAATAAGGTTTTTTACAGTGATAACGAACTGTGTAATCGTCAATAATCTCACAGGATTCAACATCCATATAATAATTTTTTAAGTGCGGTGCATCTGTTGTGGGGTCCATCAATTTATCAAATGTAAATTTGACATCACTAGCAGTTAAAGGATGACCGTCTGAAAAACAAACATCCTTACGGAGATAGAAGGTATAACTTAAATGGTCATCTGACACTTCCCAGCGATATGCGACACGAGGTTTCAGTTCCAATGTTTGTTGGTCGCGGTCCAGAAGTCCATCAAATATCCATGAAACTACCAAGGTGGAGTAAGCATCTGTGCTAGTTATCGGATTTAGATGAGGCATCTCTGCTGATAATCTCGTGATGAGCCAATCTCCCTGACATGGCGACTCATTCATGCCAAATTCTGTCAGACCTTTAGTAGACAGGTCTGATGGAATAGCCTTTTCCATAGATGAAAAACAGCCTGAAAAAATAGCCGTCCCAAATAAGATATATATAATAATAAAGCGGTTCGTCATCCTCGATAATATTTCTTTATTTGATTCATGGTAAATGATATATAATTAAGGTGTTTATATGCCAATTTGTTTATTTCGATAGCAAATCACGAAAGAGAACTTTAATATAGATAGGGAGTAGTTATGTCTCAAGAAAAGAGTATTGATATACCAGCAGAATTGATAACGACCTTAATGGACCTTCCGACAAAAGTTATAGACCCGACCTTTCAAAATATACCTGAAACATCTGATTTCTCAACTCCGATATGGATAAGGACATTGGACAATCAGTTTTGTGGTGCAATTGCGGATAGCAATGATTATCATCTTGTCCATCTCATGACACAAAAAAGAATCAAGGAAGGGAAACCTATTTTATTTCAACAGGGTGCAAAAGGTAAGACTTATTACTTAATCGGTTTTCGAATGGCATACCATTTCCTTCCCGTGGAGATTTTTGATGTTGAGTTTACCTCAGGAAACTATCGTATACCCAGATTGATATGGTTGCCTACGGACTGTTCAGGGCTGGAATTGAAAAAGATAGTTGAGAAAGCCAAAACAATTGCTCCAAATTTACCCACGGGATATTATGGAGTGTTATTAGAATTTGTTGTAGATACGCAGAAAATACACCTCTCTTTTATACATACATTTTCACAGCCAGATGAGGTAATGACACAGGTCTGCAAGTTAGCAAGTGGTATGGACCTTCAAGAAATAAGCGATACGGTTGAGAAACAAGGTATTCCTACGGCTGCACCCACACATGAATTGGGCTGTGCTGCTGCATGGATAATCCCTAATAGCGGAATTGTGCAAGACATTCACGGCATAGAAAAGGTTCAAGCACTGGAAGGTATAAAACAGGTAAATATAGAAATAAAAATAGATGATAAACTTAATCATATTGTAGATATTCCTTCCCGCAATAAAGTAGGTTATGTGATAGCCGTTGGACCTGATAGTTTTATAGCCAAAAATCGAGCCCTGTCTGCAATTTCACAAATCCAGATTAAAACTCAGAACATCATTTTATAATAAAGCACCTTACAAGTCTGGAAAAGCATAAGAATAAACAATGAACAATTGATATATAATTTTCACTTTGTTTTTTGTAGTTTGGTTTCTAGGTTGGGCAATTTTTCCAGATGAGTAGTGAAATGAAGAGGAATAATATATTAGCAGACCAGGCACTAATGAATGGTGGCAATATTTCAAGGTAGCCTAATCCTGTAAACAATACGAAGCAGAGCATATAACATAAAGCCGATATAGCAGTAATTCCAAAACTTAATATAAATCCACCTTTTTTCCACAATACCGACAGTGGCAAGGCAAGCAATAGCATGATAAAGGCACTGGTGGGTCGTGCTATTCGTGCATTCCAATCTACCTCATATTTATAGGTGGGAATACCAAACTGACGGGCTTGTTGCAACTCCTCGTGGAACTGTCGCCATGTCTTAAGTTCTTGGGGTAAATCAAGAGCAAACAGAGTCTTCGGCGTCTCATTAAAGGGGGCAGGAATTTGTGTAATACGCACAACCTCTTGTTCCATTTCCTTTTTGGGGAACAGGATGAAATGTCGTCCTTCTTCAATAAACCACTTTTTTTGTGTTTCATCCCACCATATATATTTTGCACGAATCTCATCTATGCGGTCTTCCTGTATGCGGTGAATTACTACATCTCTGCCTGTCATTGCCTCGCGGTTGAATCGTAAAATATGGCAAGTCCAGCCACCACTCAGGTTCGTCCAACTGACACCTGATTTTGTGTCGCCTATATGGTATGAGAAATACATTTTTTCAAGGTTTTGGAACTGCTCTGCACACCAGACCCCAGCAGTATCCTCTATGAAAAAACTACCTATCGCAATAAGAATACCTGCGGTAAGAACACTCAAAGAGATACGAAGGAAACGAATCCCACCAGAAAGTAGTGCTGAAATCTCTCCTTCCTGAGCACTTCGACCCCAGACTAAAAAGGTAGTGAGCATTACACTTGCAGATAAAAAATGATATTGAAAAAAAATCTTTGGCAACGAAAAGAGGTAATACTGGGCTATGACAAACAGAGGCACATCATATTTGCGAACAGATTCTTGTCGTGTTGAAAATAAGTCCACAATGATATATAAGGAGGCAAGGGCAATAAGCACACGCAAGAAGGTCTTTAACCAGGAGGATAGGTAGTATTTGTCTATTGTTTTCATAATCGGACTGCCTTTATCAGTAAGAACAGCCCCATACCTCCTACAAGTAGATTGGGAACTTGCTGGACGATACATTTCAGCGGTAAAGGCATCAGTCCACCCCCACCTACGGATTTGTATAGAAGGAAGTAAACACCAATAATTAAAAATCCGAGTGAAAACACATAAGCCGTTCCAGCACCACGCAAACGAACTCCTATCGGTGATGCAATAAGTCCAATTGCTAAACACATTAGCGGAAAAGATAGTCTTTCGGCAATTTCACTACGATATTTTTTTAAATCCGATAGTAGAGGCAAACCTTGGGTTCTTTCATATTCTTGTGAAATTTTTTGATGTTCCTCTAACAATTCACCAAGGGACATGCCTGTGCGGAGTTTAATCGTTTCTAACGGTTGTAAGGGTGGTATCACCTTTTCAAGGCGTTGGAAACTGCCACGAATAACTTGATTGTCCCATTCCTGAGATTCTATCCAGAAGCCATTCAACATTTCTAACACATTTTCTTTATCACCTTTTTTCCATTGTGCCTTTTCTGCATAAAAGGCAACCATCTTTCCTTCATCTCCCGGCTGAAGTAGGACAATATCCTGTAACTCGCCATTTGCACCGCGTTGGCGGATATATATACGCAATTTACCATATTCATACATCTTTCCTGTTGGTATTAAATCTAACGATATGCGAAGAGGCAGGTCTATCCGTGCTAATTTTATAAGTTGGTGAAATGCCCAGGGCTGGGCTACATCTTGGACCGCAAAGCAAAGTATGCTCAACACAAAAGATAAAATTACTGTAGGCATGGCTATTCTCCTTAGAGAAATACCACCCGCGTTCATCGCTATAATTTCACGATAACGGTTCATTCGCTCATACATCAACATCAAACCGAATAGAAAGGTTACTGGGACAATCATGCCTACCATCATGGGAAGTGCATAGAGAGACATCCACAAGAAATCAGTTATTCTGAGTGGAGCGATAGGAAATTCATCTAATAATTCCTTGACCTGCTGTTGGAGAATTCCACTAATCATAAGCACTGCTACCGCCGAAAACGCAATGAACATCGGTGGAATTACCTGTCGTAAAATGTATCTGTCTATTTGTTTTACAATCATACCTTAATTTTTTCAAAATTGTTTTTTATAAAGAAGATTATATTCTAATAAATACAGTTTAGGAAATTATATTTGCCGATACTTTTAATTTCTATATTAAATTGCTTTTAAGTCAAGGGAACGATATTGAACTGCTTCAGCAATGTGTGTTTCGAGGATAGATTCAGAATTTTCAAGGTCAGCGATAGTTCGTGCCATACGCAGGATTTTGTCATACGCGCGAGCACTCAATCCGAGGTGTTCAATCGCGTGAAGAAGTAATTGCTGGGCTGTATCAGAAATTTTACAATATCGTCTGAGTTGTTTTGTATCCAGATATGCATTCAAGATGGTTGTATTGCCATATCTGCCTTTTTGCCGATTTCTCGCTTCTTGCACTTGACTGCGAATGGTAGCACTACTGGGGCCGGAAGGTTGCTTCTGAGCCAACTCGTGAAATGGCAGTGCTGGGACTTCAATGTGCATGTCAATTCTATCCAGTAATGGTCCTGAGAGCCGATTGATATACCGTTGAACATCGCCAATAGAACAACGGCAGACACGCTTTGGGTCAGTTCGGCAGCCACATGGACAAGGATTCATTGCTGCAATCAACATGAACCGACTGGGCAGGGTTACGGCATAGTGAGCACGGCGTATATGAACAAAACCTTCCTCCAACGGCTGGCGTAGGACCTCCAAGGTAGCACGATTAAATTCGGGCAATTCATCCAAGAACAAAACACCGTTATGTGCCATGCTAATCTCACCGGGCTGAAAATTTGCTCCACCACCGACCATTGCAACCGTGGATATGGTATGATGTGGAGAACGGAAAGGTCTTTTAACTATGAGAGATTGGTTCTGACCTTTCCATGAAACGACGCTATATACTTGGGTAGTTTCAAGGGACTCCTCGAATGTTAGTTCAGGCAGGATACCGGGTATGCGCGAAGCTAGCATTGTCTTTCCTGTGCCCGGTGGACCTATCATTAGAACATTATGTCCTCCTGCTGATGCAATGGTCAGAGCACGCTTCACATGTGACTGCCCTTTTACATCTTCAAAATCCAAATCAGTATGCCCATCATTCTGAAACAATTCCTGAAAATTGGTTCGATATGGTTTATAAGCGTTCGGGTTATGGAGATAATTAAACGCATCATTCAAATTCTTTATAGGTATAACAGCAATATCATGGACTACCCCCGCCTCCTCTGCATTTACTTCTGGCACGAGTATAGAATTGAACCCTTTTTTGTGTGCAAGAATTGACATTGCCAGTGTTCCAGGAACATGCCGCAGTGAACCGTCCAGAGCCAATTCACCAACAATTAATACCTTATCCAAATCAACAATCGGATTACCCTGTTCCCCTGCTAAAATAAATCCCAATGCAATAGGTAAATCTAAATAACTACCCTCTTTGCGAATATCTGCTGGTGCCAGATTAACCACAACATGACCGCGTGGAAAACGAAACCCAGAATTGCGTATTGCCGACGCTACACGCTCACGACTTTCCTTTACCGCTGTATCTGCCAGACCTACCACCTCAGTCTTAGTCTCTCCTATGGTAGTAATATCTACCTCAACTGCCAATGGGAAAGCCTCTATCCCTAAAATATGTGCAGACTGAACCTGTGCTAACATTATGGCTCTATCCCTTTTTTCAAAGTAGAATAAAATTTACAACTTCAAATAATACATTGCCGAAACTCTAATATCGTTTCACATTTGTATCTATCAAATCAAGAGAGCATTATCATTCTATTCATTTAGAAGTTTAAAATATATAATAGCCGTTTGTAATCTTGTGTATTAAATTGAAATGACTACGCTTGAGAAAATATATAGGTAATATACAGATATAAATTTTAAAAGTAAAAAATTACTTGCTATCTGTAAAAGTTGTAATACCCAACAGTTTTAAGAAATGGTAATGGTATACAATTGCAACGGAAATTATGAAAAGGAAGAGATAATAAAGAGAAAATGAGAACTCAATCCAGTTTGACCAGGGTCCCGTTATTATTTGTGCAATGAAGTTTTGAATTAATAATACTGTCCAGATAATAACTGCATATTTCGGGATAGGATTGCTCGCAAAATGCGATTCATCTGAATTACGGTTCACATACGAGACAATAAGGTAGATTCCAACAATGATAATTGGAATAAAAATAAACCACAGCACCCTGCTCCAATATTCTTCATTTCCTAGATAGATGTTCGCCCAACCCTTTATGCCATTTCTTAATGATAGTGCAATGCCTAAAAATACGGTTAGGAATAGAGTCATTCGTTCTGTTTTAGGTTTATGTATCACTATTGATTCTTTGGTTTTCAATGGTTGATTGGTAAGGAAGTATGCAATTCCATAAGCCAGACCGAGGCTCACTCCACCGGTAGTTTCCCAGCAACGCCACCAGTTAAAGTTATACCCCTGCCAGATATTGTATGCCCACTTCCAGTTTTGTAGGAGAGACCAGCCTATACCATTTATTAATCCTACCGTCAAAATAAGGACTACATTCCGTTTGTCTCTGCGAATAATCTCCGCAACAAGCACACCCAGATACAAGCCTAAGTGCATCATAGCGGAATGATTGTCCCCGATAAGCCGTCTCAAATTTGGATTATTTTCAAGGTCCATGTATCGTTCTTTTAATGAACCATAAAGAGGAAGAAATACATTAGGCAAAGTGTTAAACAATACTACTGCGAGGACACTCCCACCGACAAGACACACAATCCTTATAATCCAATCTTGTTTTGTCACTTTCCTCTCGCAATTGAACCATGCAAGGAAACAAGCACCTAACCCTGCCCAGGGTATTCCAGAAATAAATTGCCATATAAATCCGTAATATCTTGGAATAGGAACATACTCGTTTGCAGAGTAATTGAGGCATAGTCTTCCCTCGAAGAAAGCAGGCCATTGCATCCAGCCACGAGCCCCTGCAAAGGCAATTCCAATGGTCATTGCCATAATGGCAGGTGCATTTGCATAAGGTCGTATAGATTGCTGTCTCGGGTCATAAGATAAGAACCACCACGCAGTAGCAAGGGTAATCCCTGCAAATAGACAGCCATTAGAACCGCCAAAACCTGAGCAGCCACGAACTGCCCATGTCATACCACCTAAAACCATAAATAAAATAGTAGGAAAAATCAATTCATGAAAATAATAGTGAACTTTGCTTATATTCATTATTTAGCCCTTTATTTTAGATTTACATTGAGAAGAGAATAAAAAAGTTATAACACTTTGTAGACTTTAAATAAAAATTGGGCAACCCAAATATTTTGAGTTGCCCTTACTAAAAGAACTACGCCTAACAGAACAATATCTTAATTACTGCTTTGCTTCGGTTTTTTCAACTTTATTTAATTTTTGGATACCGCGTGGTGCCTTCACAAATTTTCCAGCACGAATGTAGCGTGCACATACGCGGACACGGTGAACATGCCCATTTTCATCCATCACGCGTATCGTTTGCAAATTTGGCTTCCAACGCCGTTTGGTGATACCTGTTACATTTTGTCCGATACCACCCTTTTTCTTCGCCTTACCTCTACGGACAATTGAATTACCTACAATAGGTTTTTTACCACTATATTCACATACAAAAGCCATTGTAATATCCCTTATCGTTAAGTTTATCTTATGTCGAAAATGATAATATATTGCTGTTATAATATATTTAACAAGGGTTTTTATTATACCAATTTTATTAAATGAAAGCAACTTAACCCACCTATTTTACAAGAGACAGAATTTTTTAGGGAAACAATGTTTAAAAAATATTTAAATTTACTATTAGTAATAATCGTTTTGTTTTTACTTGTGGGACTGACTTCTTGTGCCCACTGGGGGACTACTCTGGAACGACAAAGTCTTGCAGGGAATGAGCCACAACTGGAAGAAATTTTGAATGATTTGAGCAAAAATGACCAATCAATAAGGACATTGAAAGGGAGAGGCACTTTTACATTGAAGACGCCACAACTTGACACAATTTATCAACTTCATCAGAGCGATGTGTCCTTCAGTTTGCCAGATTATCTCTATGTAATCGGTAGGAAATATACTGCCACCGTTTTGCGTTTGACATGTTATAAAGATGAATCACTTATTGAAATTCCAACAGATAAACAATTTTATTATCAAAAAGGTGGTAAATATTTTGAATCTTCCGATACACAAGTAACGCCATTGGATATTTTCAAAGAAGCCTTTTTCCCTGAAGTATGGGAAAAACTTCCATTATCCAGAGTGGTATTGAAATCGTTCAATAAAGAGAATCAAGAAGCAGAGATTGAAGTTTATCATGATAAGCAGCATAAGCGACTTATCAGACGAATAAAAGTGCAGGGAATCCCCTGGGTATTGGTAGAGAGTGAAAGATATTCTGACGAGGGCATGCTTATTGCCAAAAGTTCGCGTGAAGATTACAAAATTACACCTGAAGGCATTCGTTTTCCTGAAATTATCCATTGCGAATTTCCCCAGGAACAAGCCTTTATGCAGATTAAACTTAATCGCTGTTCTATTAATATACCCATAGAAGAACCAAGAGGTAATCTTTCACAGCAAGTAAAAAAACTACTTCGCTCTGGCTATGTTCCCGTAGATATAGAGAACCCATAAGGTTTCATTAAAATAAAGACAGGAGTATTAATTATATGGATGAGATATTACTTACCCGATTATTCCCGGAGGAGATTGCTGAACAACTCCAACTGCAACCTTATCGAGGCAAACAAATATTCCGCTGGCTACATGAAAAACGCATATTCGATATTCAAAAAATGACAGATTTATCAAAGGAATTGAGGAACGAATTAGTAGACAAAGCCGTATTTTGCCAGACAGAACTTGTGCATGTCCAAGAAAGTTCAACCTCAGGGACAAAAAAGATTCTACTTCGTTTGAGAGATAATCAGACCATAGAATCTGTATTGATTCCCCATTCCCGTCGTATGACTTTTTGCCTTTCTACGCAGGTAGGTTGTCCGTTAAAATGTGCCTTCTGTGCAACCGGTAAGGCAGGATTCAAACGGAACTTAAATGCGGGAGAAATTGTGGAACAGGTTTTACATTTACTATCGTTAGTAGAACTTGGAGACCAGACTCCAAATATTGTTTATATGGGTATGGGTGAGCCTTTCTGGAACTATGATGAGGTGGTCCGTAGTATTAAACTAATTATGCACCCATCAGGGATAAATATTGGTGCTCGAAAAATTACAGTGTCCACGGCGGGCGATGTGAAAGGGATTCTTAAATTTGCTGATGAAAATTGGCAGGTCCGTCTTAGTATTTCTCTTCATGCGGCGGATGACACCCTTCGTTCACGGCTTGTCCCACTCAACCGAAAATATCCGCTTGATAAACTTGCAGAGGCACTACATACATATCAGCAGAAAACACAACGAATGATTACTTTTGAATATGTTTTGTTAGCAGGGGTAAATGATTCATTGAAACATGCTCAGGAATTATTTGATTATGCGAAACAGTTCAAATGCTCTGTGAATCTTATTGCATGGAATCCTGTGCCTGACTTGCCTTTTAAATCGCCTACACAGGAATCCTGTGAACAATTCCTTCAGTTTTTGACACAGAACGGACTTAATGCTACACTTCGGAAAGAGCGGGGTCAGGATATTCACGCTGCCTGTGGCCAACTCCGACGAATTATACCTGAATAGGATTTTATAAGTCATATAGGTCTTATATGACTTATATTCTCATTGAGAATTATTATTCCGTAGTGATAAAATTCTCTTATCATATAATCTCATCAGTTTAGCATAATCAAATTTAGGGGACTTCTTTATGAATAATACATCTTCTACTCGAATACGCATAGGCGTAATCATGGGTGGAATTAGTTCGGAACATGAAATATCGCTATTGTCTGGTGAAGGAGTTGTGCATGCCTTGAACACGCCGGAATATGAACCTATTCCAATTATTATTCATCGTAATTTTTATTGGGAATTTCCGGATAAACATATATTAAAAACTGAAGATGCCCTTGCAGAATTAAAAAGATTGGACATACAGGTTATATTCATTGCACTCCACGGAGCGTTTGGTGAAGATGGGCGAATTCAAGGTTTGTTTGACTGGCTACGCATACCTTACACAGGTTCAGACTGTTCTGCATGTGCCCTTGCTATGAATAAGGTGCATTCCAAAGCAGTAGCAAGATTAGCAAACATACATGTTGCCAAACAACTCATATTTCGACAGGATACCTGGGTATGGGACCGACCTGATTCCGTATTGCGTGTGGAAAACGAATTGGGTTTTCCTGTGGTTATCAAACCTGCATCACAAGGTTCCAGTGTCGGAATAACTATTGCTGATAATGCAAAGGTTTTTTTTGAAGGGGTTGAGCATGCGTTAGAGTGGGATAATGAGATACTTGTTGAAGAGTTTATACAGGGTCGAGAAGTAACTTGTGGTGTTTGGGATTGCGAAGAAGGTCTCCCTCCTCATGCCTTACCTCTCACAGAAATACGACCCCAAACGAGTCCTTTTTTTGACTATACCGCAAAATATACGCCCGGTGCCTCAGAAGAAATTACGCCTGCACCTATTGAACCTGCTTTAACACAAAAGGTGCAGGAATTTGCAGTCCGAGCACATCAAGCGATTGGCTGTTCTACATGGAGCCGTAGCGATTTCATTATTGGTGAAGACGGTCCAGTCTGGATAGAAATAAATACTATCCCCGGATTAACGCCAACATCCCTTTATCCGCAGGAGGCTAAATGTGCCGGAATTAGTTATGAACAGATGGCAATGAAATTTGTTGAACATGCGTTAAGGAAAAAGGTATAAAATTATATATAGAGTAGGACATAGAAAATATGAATCAACTTGTTTTTACCAAAATGCACGGGCTTGGAAATGACTATCTGTATATTGATGCTCGTGGTGGACTGCACACTGAAAATTTGTCTGAACTTTCGCAGCAGATGAGTCATCGTCATTTAGGCGCCGGTGCCGATGGTATTATCCTCATATTAGCGTCAGAAACCGCCGATTTTAAAATGCGTATATTCAATGCTGATGGTAGTGAGGCAGAAACTTGCGGTAATGGTATCCGCTGTTTTGCTAAATATGTATATGAGCACGGATTTACTACCAAAACAGATTTTGTAATTGAGACATTAGCCGGTCCCAATCGTGTAGTATTGAACATTCAAAATGGAAAGGTTCAGTCAGTCCGTTCTTGTATGGGAAAACCGAATTTTGAGCGGTCTAAAATTCCTATGGTTGGTGCAGAAGGTAAAGTAATAGAAGAGCCGATTGATATAGGAAGTGAAGCAGTGCCTATCACTGCGGTAAACATTGGCAATCCACATGCAGTCATTTTTGTTCCCGATGCAACCGAGGCACCTGTTGCAGAATTAGGTCCAAAAATTGAAAATCATTACCTTTTTCCACAGCGGACAAATGTTGAATTTGTGTCTGTTATAGACCGCTCGAATATTGTCATGCGTATTTGGGAACGGGGCAGTGGAATAACTATGGCAAGTGGTAGTGGTTCATGTGCCGCTGCTCTTGCGTCTATGATTACTAATCGAACAGACCGTAAAGTTAGAGTCCATCTCGTTCATGGATTTCTTACTATTGAATGGGCTGATGATGGATATGTTTATCAAGAAGGTCCTGCTGCGGAAGTATATTCTGGCACCTGGCTTCAACCTTTACCCTAAACAAACTGCTACAATCTAATAGTTTATCTGTTTCTATAAGTAATAATCTTTTCTCGCAATTGTCGGACTGCTTTTTGGATGTCCTCAGCCTCAGTAACGGCTGTGACTACGGCAATATGGCGAGCACCTCGTTTTAAAACCTCATCAATGTTCTCTGATTTAATTCCTCCCATACAGGTAAACGGAATTTTCAGATATGGCACTATTTTCTCTAACGCCGCTACGCCCAGAGGCGGAACAGAAGTCTCTTTGGTTTGCGTAGGAAACAACGGTCCGATGTTTACATACGACGCACCTTCCTCCTGTGCTTTGAGTGCCTGCTCCAAACTATGTGTTGACGCACCAATGATTAAGTTCGGTGCTAACTTTCTTGTTTCTGGTATTGGTAAATCACCCTGTCCTAAATGAACACCATCAGCATTAACCATCAATGCCAAATCTACACGGTCATCTATTATAAGCAGAGCACCATACTCATTCGTTATTTTACGGAACTGCACCGCTTTTTTATACTTCTTGTGGTCATCTCCCTCCTTTTCACGAAATTGAACTAACTTAACCCCTGCTTTAAGGCACTCTTCAAGCACAAACTCTGAAGAACGCCCTTTACACATCTTCTCTGTAATAACTACATACAAATCCGTTTCTGCAAATCTTTTCATTCTTTCTTCATGTGTCATGTTCATCCACCTCCTACAATTCTAACCAAATCAATACGGTCTCCATCTTTCAGGACCGTTTCTGCATATTGCGTATGCTCAACAATTTCATCATTAACAACTACGACCACAGTTTTACCTTCTAAATTCATCTCCTTCAACATTACATCTATAGTGGTCATATCAGAATACATTTTTTCTTCATCATTAATGGTCACTTTAATCATAACTTGCTTTTCTCCTCTTACAAATAAATCAGCATTTTCAACATATATTATAGTAAAATAGTTCTTATTGACATAAACCTAAAAAGGAGTCATTCAGATGAGACTAAAATATAAACAATCAATTATAGTAGCACTAATTGTTAGTTTTTTAATTATTTTTCAGACAGGTATATTTGCTCAGGACAGCATAACCGATTCCCGTAGGAATGCAATTGTAACTTCTGTAGAAAAGGCTTCTCCTGCTGTGGTCACAATAAATGTGCTCGAATATCAAGCGACAGATTTAGACCCGTTCTTTGAATTATTTGGTTTTCCAATTAGACAGCGGCCTATTAGTTCTATTGGCAGTGGATTTATATTTCGCCCTGAAGGTTATATCCTGACTAACTATCATGTATTGGAAAATGCGAGTAAGATTGCATCTGTAACCCTATCCAGTGGTGAAAAACTCGATATTGAAATTGTTGGAGCCGACCCTCGAACAGACATTGCTGTATTAAAGGCAACTGGTAAAATATTTCCATATATTCCGTTAGGTGATTCTGAAAATCTTTATATTGGTGAATGGGTTATCGCTATTGGTAATCCATTTGGTTCATTAATGAAAGACCCTCGACCTACGGTTAGTGTAGGTGTTGTGTCTGCGGTGCATCGGAAAGTGAACAGGAACATTTCAAGCGATACCCGTCTATATCAGGATTTGATACAAACAGATGCAGCTATAAACCCGGGCAATAGCGGTGGTCCTCTTGTCAACAGTCAGGGTGAAGTGATTGGTATTAATACAATGATTTTTTCCAAGACAGGTGGCTATCAGGGATTGAGTTTTGCTATTCCTATTAATCGTGCCAAACGGGTTGCTGATGAATTGATAAAATATGGAGAACGCCGCGACCCATGGTTCGGATTCAAAGCAGAGTCGTTGGATTCCATAGACCCCAGATTGCTACGCGAACTGGGTATACCCATAAAAAAAGGTGTATTTGTAACACGAATATTAAAAGAAAGTCCTGCTTATCAGGCAGGATTACGACCTGGCGATGTTGTGGTTGAAATAAACAAACAGCCAGTTGAAGACCCGCTCGATGTGGATTTCATTAATTGGGATATGTTTATTGGCGACCCTGTTGAAATGAAAATTTTCCGTGAAGGCAAAACGCTAACTATTAATTTCACTGTTCAGGAAGTAAACTCGGAGTAATCCCTTCTTAAGTGCCATTTTTAATTCTCCTCTGCTTTGATGAATAATAAAAATTTTTTCTCTTTACTATATTCAAAACTATTTAAAAACTTATAAATATCCCCGGTTATTTTGTCATAACCGGGGACTTACAATGCTTTTAAAAGAAGTAAAGGAAAGGAAGCAATCTATTAGATTAGATTCGTTGATTCAAGAATCAAACCAATAACATTTGCAACTGCTCCATTTACAGGTGCAGGTCCATCACGCTGGTATCGCATAAACTCTACATGTCCGTCCATATATAAGATATTTGAGCCACCAGGAATATGATTATAATGCTCAACTTTTGTTGCTATTGTATCCGCCATAGTCCAGACTTCACTTTGTGCCATGTTTGACGCACCGGGATTATTAATATCGGTGATAAGGAATCGTTCTATTCCTTCACGGAGTCTATAAACTTTAGACTGTCTACCATTGCCAAATCCCTGGGTAACATCTATATCCTCATCTGCTTTTTTAACCGCATTATTAGGGTCAGCAAGGTATGCACCAAGTATGTTTAACATCGCATCAACCAATTGCGTTGGACCTAATGTATAAGTTGGGTCTGTTATTGGAGCACCTATAAGTGAGGCAAGCCCTGATATATCTGTCAATAGCGTGTTGTCGTTAGCATCGCATAAGTCGAGCACATAACCTACATAGTTATAACTGGAATCAATGATAGACATACCACGAACGGCATCATCACAAGGAACATTTAAATCCACTTCTCCGGAAACAGGATTTACTTGAAGTCCTACTTTCTCACTTGAGTCGGAAGGACAGAAGATAATATTTGGGTCAGTTAAGTATTCAGGAAAAATCACTTTTGGATTAGGCCCTGCTGCGACTAAACCATAACTTCCTGCCAATGGATAAGGATATTGCTGCCCAACATTAGGAGTATAAGTATTGCAATCAACCCGCTGTTCCGCAGTTATACAAAGCGGGGGATACCGTTCTCCTTTTGCTTCACCTGAGTACATTTTGAATACCAGACCCCACTGTTTGAGGTTGTTCTGGCAACTGCTTCTACGGGCTGCTTCTCTTGCACGGGCAAGTGCCGGCAACAAAATTGCCGCAAGGATACCGATAATAGCGATAACCACCAGCAACTCAATAAGAGTAAAACCTTTTTTATACATAAATCCTCCTCGGGTTTGCCTTGAAAACCCTTTAGTTTAATAATTCATTTTTTTATTCACGCAAGGCTCATGAATAATTCATAAGATTAAATCTAACTTATAATATTATAAACATATAATTATAATTTGTCAAGATAAATATGTATTTATTTAAATAAATAATATATGTTTAATATTTCTTTAATGTCAATAATATATTATTATTTAATATATTATGGAATATTTAAAATTATTTAATAATATTAATATTATATTAATTATAATATATATAATCAATTATTAAACTTTTTTATGATAATATTAAATAGATAAAGGGTTAAGAAGAAATTTTAGATGGGGTTTAGTTATGGTTTCTTTATAAAATTTTTGTTTATTCTATTACTGGGATTCGGATTCTGCCAACAAGTGATATTAGTTTAATTGCTTAATAATATCACTTTCTCTAATTTTTAAGTGTAAATAAAGATTTTTATATATCTCACTTAGTAATAATTCTTATCCTCATTAAATTTGTTTTTTAAGAATAACAATATACTCATATCTCATTGTAAAATCTTTTTTACCTTTAATATTTGAAGGTGCATTTTCAATAGGCATTCGTTTATTTGATATTGCTCTAACGATAGTTTTTATATGTTGAAATCCCTGAGTTTCAAAGAAATCAGCAGAAATTTTATCTGTTGGAAGTTCTTCACTTTTTACTCTTCTATTGCCAACGACAAAACAAACATATCCATTCTTTTTTACTTTTTGAGTCATTATTTGAATAGCCCTAAATAACTCATCGTAAAACGAAAAAACTTCTTTGGCTCGTTTTTCATCTTTGTCTACAATTTTATGCAATACTTCATAAAGAACTTTGGAAGGTAAATTAAATATAATATCTTTAGGTTTACTACCTAATGATGTTTTATCAACATTTTCTTCAAGTCCAAGCCATCTCAAAGACAAACGAGAAAATTGTCCATACGCAACGGTAGTTTTGGAATCTCCATAAGGAGGAGAAGTAATCACAAGGTCAATTGAACTATCTTCTAAACCTGATGCTTCAAAAATATTTTTATTTTCCAAAACAATTTGCATTTTTTTATGTTTATAAGTTCTATAAAACTCTGTAAGTAGCCCTATATTGCTTAGACTTATTTCTTTAAAAACCTTCATTGCATCTGAATTGGCATTATTACTTTTTCTTCTTAATAGTTTGAACTCATTATATTTTGTTTTTGATACTTTCCTTACGGTCTCAGAAAAAGCAACATTAAAAAAATCTCTGGTATCTTCTTCTTCTAAACAAAATATGGACTTTCTTAATTTGGAAAGTTGTTTTATAATATCCTCCTCAAACCAGTAGTGAATATTATGAAACTCAACTGCTTCAGGAAGATTTTTATAATAATTTTCCTCAATTAAATTTAGAAAATTGAGCAATTGTGGTGTGGGAATGGGTGTAGTTCGAACTTTTGCAATTAGTACAGCAAGAGGATTTATATCATAACCTATAAAGTTTCTATTATTTATTAGGCATTCACCTGCAACGACGCCAGAACCCATAAATGGGTCTAAAATTGTATCCCCTTCCTTTGAATAACCTTGTAAAAGTTCTCGAACTACTAAAAAATGGAGCATTGCAGGATATGGGTGAATACCATAAATCCCAATTGAGGCAGGTGTAGTTTTAAAATCCCAATACTCATCTCTGATTCTTTTATAAGGTAAATTTTGTTGCTTTCTATTGGGTTTTGTTACATTTTTTCCCAACTCAAAAAGTGTTGCCTGATTTATCATCTCTGGAGTTCCTTTGGAAGAGAATTTAACCCTCTTATCCATGCCATATTTTTAAGTTGTTCCTTCTGCTTCAACTCATCCCGAACAAAGGCAATTAATCTAAAATGTTTTATAAAATATATTTCTATATTTTTGTTCTGATAAACAGCATGAAAATTATTAAATAAAAATGCTTTAGAAAAATCCTGTATAACTGCTTTGTTTATTCTATTACGGATATTCGGATTCTGCCAACGAGTGGTATTAATTTGATTTGTTCGATAATATCACCTTCACCAATTTTGATGTGCGTGACATCAACTAAGGTCTGATTGAAAGTAGGGTCCATATCTATCCATTTGCCTATCCATACCTTTGCCCACTGATGAAAATAAAAACCCGGCTTTGGAGAATCTACATAAATCAATCCTGCTACCTCGCGTGCAGGAATGCCTATGGCTCGTGCTAATCCCACAAATAACAAACTATGTTCCGTGCAATCGCCTTCACGATGTTTCAAGACATCTAACGCATTAGTTAATTGAGCCGAATAGGAAGTCCTCATATTCTCCTTTACCCAGGTACATATTTTTTGAGCTGCTTCCCAGGCATCTGTTGTATCAGCGATAATCTCCTTTGCTGTTTTTACCATATCAGGGTGGTCACTTTGAATAAAATTGCTAGGTTGTGCCCATCGTTTCACTTCTTCCTCTTGAATGGGCAAGTTTAGTTTAGGTATAGCATCGGGTTTAAGCCGTTTTGCAGTAAATACAAAATGGTCTCCTTCACGCACAATTTGTTGTCGTTCATCACAAAAAAGGTGATTTTCATTTAATGGTCCATTAAGAATTAATTTTAGGCTCTCTCGTTCACGGGGATTTTCAATCTGCTTATCTACAATTGCAGCATTTGAAACAAGAACATCATTACTGTAATTGATGTCTTTTGCAACCTCTTTGGGCTCCAATCGCATGGTAAAGATTTCACCTGAAATATCTTCTAATACTAATCCTTCTTCTGTTACATACGAAGTCTGCTCCAGATTGAGGATATTAACATTTGTTTGAATTTTATACACCTTTGTAACTACGCCATTAAATAATCGCTCTTCTGTTCCAACAATGGTTGACACGCAAGTAAGTTCTTGTTCATATAAAGGTTCAAAAAAGAAGGAAACCAATTCCTCTCCTATTTTTGGCTTTTTCTGCATCCATAACTGAAATTTTAAGGCATCTTTTAATTGTTCTTGAGGCACGGGAAAGTATCGTTCTGTGGTTTGTCCTGCCATTATTTTGACTAATTTCAACTGATTGTCCACAACTTGAGCATGAAATTCTGTGGTCGAAAGCAAATCAGTTAATTTATAGTCAATTGAGATAAGTTCACCTGTTTTGGCATAGGTCCGCACAGAGTTTACTGTCATCTCTTGTTTAACACCGCTCATGTTCATTCGGAAAGTCCCATCTTCTTTAAAATAAACCTTTCCATCTTCACCAATAGTAAGCACCTGTTGCATAAATCCAACCTTCCCTTTATTCAGATAAAGGCCAAACCAGCGTTCACCTACAAAACGAGCAGGGTCTATGGTTTCTTGAGCAATTGCAGTTGCACACAATAACATGAGCACTGTTTGCAATATTGATAATCTTGTATCCATGTCATTCCCTTTACTTTTTTCTACAATTAAGCCATTTTCTTTTTCAACTTTTTACTTGTATTCTTTTTATGATTCTTGTATACAGATATTCAAAAGGAATTAGATTAAAAACATAAGATATTATAAGTAAAACAAGAATAAAGAGCGAATTTACCCAAACCAAATGTGGAAAGTAAGTGTAAAAAAGCAAAAAACAAGCAAAAACAAAAAGTGGCGTTAAAATCTTACTCCATTCAAATTGGATGCAGGTCTTTTTTGCCCAGAATGTTTGCACAATATAGGAGAAAAAGAAACTCGCCAATGACGACCATCCTGCACCTATCATACCTAATCGAGGGATTAGCAAGAAGTTTAGTCCCAAATTGATAGCCACAGTTCCGATATTTGTTAAAGTTACGATATAGGGTCTGTTTGAAGCAATAAGCGTTTGTCCAGAAATTCCTGACAATACTGCAAACACAATCCCTGCCAATAATAGGACTAAAATCGAAGTAATTTCCATATATTCCTTTGAAAATAGTAATAAAATAATGTATTTCTGGATAAAAGGCAGAAACATTATTCCAGCAAAACTTAAAATAGCAATTGCATTTTGAGTCTGGACAAAAAACTGATTTGCCTTATTCGCCAGATTCAAAGAAAATAATTCAGAGATACGAGGCAGATAAGGTAGCAGGATTGCGCCCAACATTCTTGAAGCAATGATGCACAATCGTTTTGCCATTTCATATATAGCCACCTGGATAGGACTACCTGTTAAGAATAACAAGACTACCGTATCAAACCGTTGAACAAGGTAATTGAGTATTGAATTAATCCACAAAATCCAACTAAATTTTATTGCGGAAACTACTTGAGAAAAATTCAATTGAAAAGAGCGTTCTGTTGGCAAAGACCGCCATAAAAGCACTGTGGTTAAGAAATAACTTATCATGTAGGCGACTGAAAGAGATACAATTTTCCCTTTTAAGATGACCAAGACAAAAATAGAGAATAGCACTTGCAATGTAGAAGAAATAGTTACCCCTAGCGCCCTCTTCCCAAATACCTGAAAGCCTGACAGGTTCGCAAGCAAAATATCACGCGGTAACCCAATACAAAATAAAAAAGGGGCTATCCAAAAATAAGAAAAGAGTAGAGAGGAATTTCCAGAATTTTTCCAAACAGGTAAAAACCAATAAAGCAGTCCCCATATTATAAGTATAATTATTGAAACTGCAATAACATTGATAATTGAAAAAAACAGTAAAGAAGAAGATAAACTATTTTTTTCATTGTCAGGAGCACTGCCTATCAGTTTAGGAATTGATACATTCAACCCATATCCGAAGAAGAGAATAAATCCATCAGACCAGACAAGAAGCAGAGAAAAAGTTGCTACTTCTTCTTTACTTAGTGAAATAACAAAAAGTTTACCAATGATAAGGAGTGCTAATAGGTTTATGACTGTGCTAAGCCATGACCAAAAAGCCCCTTCTAAAACGCTGGATTTTCGCTGTTGTTCTAACTTTTCCATAAATAAATATTTTAAAATATTTTCATTCGCCGACTTCTAATTTGCTACTTTATATTGATAATAATCTTATGAGGGCAGGGAAAGTTCTTTTTCAAATTTGTTCAGGTAATAATTAGTGATGAGAAGCCCGATATAAATAGTAGGAACTGCAACAGCCGTAAGAATCATAACTGCTAAAATATATCTTGTTCTTGGTGGTCCGGCTTTCTGGTGTGGCGGTAATGCTTTAGAGGCAACACGAAGTTCACATTGTGATTTTTCGATACTGGCTAATGCATTCTGATAACTGATGCTCAGATTTTCAACAATCTGTTTTAATTGAATTTGTTCATTTTCTAATGTATCCCTTTGCCTATTCTTTTCTGCATATAGTTGGCGAAGTTGTGCAATTTCTTTTTCCAATTCTGCCATTTGTCTTTGCAGGGCTTCTTTTTCATTAGTTTTCAAAGCAAGTTCATTTTTGAGTGTTTCAATATTTACTCCATCCACATTATAACTACTATTTTCTCCTTCGGGAATAGGTGTTCCTTCAGTAGGTTTACTGGAATCTAGTTCTATTTCTTTAGCCAATTGTTCAGTTTCCAGAGCAAGATTTACCTGTTGAATTTTAAATGAGGTGATTTGCTTTTCCAACTCTTGTATTCGTGCTTCTAAGCTCGGAAGATGATAACTCGCTTCTAATTGTTGAATCCCTTCCCGTTTTACCTCAAGTTCACCTTTTTTCTGACTAAGTGATTTTTCAAGATATTCTATACCCTCGCGTAATGGAGCCAAACGAAGTTCTTCAATCTTTGCCATGCCCAAGTCAACCCAAAAATTACAAACATCCGCAGCCAGATTTGGATTTTTGCTCGTGAACTGCAATTGGATAATTCTTTGATATTGAACTTGATTTGTTCCCTGGAAAAAGATTTTTGATTTGATAGATAGTGCTTTACGAAGGCTGGTCCGACTCAATTTTACATCTTTGTATTCCTCTTTCTGGGATAAGAATTGAAGAAGTTGCTCTATAATTTCAGATGAAGTATATATCTCTTCGTAGTCAGGCATAGGGAAAGTCGGGACATCATTAAGGGTTAAAAAACTTACTCGGTAAGGAATATCTTCTCTTTCTGACAGGATACTTGGGACATAATCCTTGCTACTCAACGGGACAGGAGTCATAACCAGATATGCCGTGGCAGTATAGTAATCATCCATAAAAAATGTAATACCTACTGTAATAATGCCTACAAGAATCACGGCTGAAACTGTGATAAAAATAATTCTTCGAAGCATGTCTTTCCCTTATATACAAATTTAATTTTTATAAAAGTTTATTATTTATTTGTAGGATTATAATTTAAGATAAGTGCATTTACAAAATAACTTATGGTTATTTGGTGAAAAATAATACAAATTGTGTTATGATGATAAATAGACATTTAATTTTGCCTCTAAAGATAAGGAGACGAAACATGCCAAAGAATAAAGGGAAAGAAGAAAATAAAAAAGAAATCCCTGATAAAAAAATAGAGAAGCAGAGGCAAGATTTAAGGGAATCCAAACGATGTTCAATATGTCTGAGAGCCGAAGTTAAGTTAACCAACGGCATACTGCTCGAAGGGGAAACGGAAAATATTAGCATGAAAGGGTTATGGTTTAGAACAGAAAAAACTTTCCCCAAAAATACTCCCGTTAAAGTCCATTTATACCTTACAGGGACCTCTGAAAAAAAATCCTTGTGTATTTGTGGTTGTGTAGTCCGTATCGAATCTGACGGTATGGCTATTGTATTTGAAGAGATAGACGCTGATATTGTAAAACAGTTGAAAAGACTACTGGAGTATAATACAACAGAGTAGACAAAATACATAAGGAATTCGATGAATATTTTGGTTTAAGAAAAACAGACAGAGACAATCCAGATAGTTAACAATCTTTGTCCAAAGTTTAGGTGTTTTCAGAGATGCAAACAACACAGGGTGATAATAGATATAATTGGGTTGTGTTTACACTAAACCCATGGGCTATGCAAATAGGCAGCCAATTTTTTCGTATGAAATGTTATATCCCTTCAATCCCCAAATTTTCAGAAAATAGTCAAACCATTTTTACACCTCTTTATTATTCTATTACCGAATTTCTTGCCCTTCCTATACTGCTTACCAAAAACATCTCTAAAGACTTAAAAATAGTTGCTCCTGCTTCTCTAATGGATACCCCATTGGGGAATTACATTATTCAAAGGGGTCTTGATACATACTTCATTAAAAGTAATTCTCAAAGGTGGTTTTCCGATTTACAACAAAGCAATATATGCTTCTTGTGGTATCCCCACAATGTGTTTATCAACAAAGAACAATGGCTAAGTTATCATTTAGGTTTAAGTCCTATCAATGAACTTTTGAATAGAATAGATGATGAATATAGTGTTCTTTGGGAGGCTGTAACTTTTCAACACAACGACAGAACACCCATATCTGGAGAAAGGACTTTTTACTTATTAAAATCTCATTTTTATCCATCAACTTTTGACTTTAATCCGTTAGAAAATATATGTGACATTTCCTATGAGGAATTGGCTCTCGGGATTCTTAAAAGTTTAAATATACAAAATTCACTACTTGATGATAAACATCTTTTAGAACTGATTTCTTTTGAATATCCAATTAGAGAAAAATCTACAAATAATTTTTTTGATTGGGAAACAGAAAGTCAGGAGTTATTTACTAAGATTCAGGAACTCTGTTCACCAGATTTTGAAAAACTATTGTTCAAGTTAATACAAGAACTGCTTCCATTAAGATATTCATGGAAAAATTTCCGAAATCGTTTTCTTTCACTATTGCAAATCGTTATAAAGAATCAAAACAGCCCTATCGCTGAATACCTGCAAATAGTTTATAATAAAATTGCAACAGGTGAAGCCTTCCCAGCATGGAATAAATTTCTTGATTATTCACAGTCTCAAGGCTTATGTCAAAAGCAAAATAACTATATCCAAATTATATGGAAAGATTCACACTGGAAAAAATTAAAATCTTTAATATTATCTCGCCGACCTACAAATAACCATACATCAAAGTCTGAGTCCTCTGAAATCAGAAGATTAACATGGACTCCTAATTTTATCCTTTCACACAAAATTTCCAGAAAGTTCTATATGGAAGATGTAAACATTTTTGAAGAAGATTACACGCGTGCTTTCCATATAGAATGGAGCAAAGAAACGGATGTTTGCAGACCTTTCTTCTGGCATGTCCCTGGTTCACGAATAGGTATTGTTCTCTCCCATGGTTACCTGTCTGCACCTATGGAAATACGAGCATTAGCAGAATATCTGTACCGACAGGGATTTTCGGTATATGGTGTCCGACTTAAAGGGCATGGAACTTCACCCCTTGACCTAGCGTCTACCTCATGGGAGGAATGGTATGAATCACTAAATCGGGGTATATCTTGTATCCGTTCCCGATGTGAAAAGGTTTTCCTTTGCGGTTTTTCCGCAGGGGGGTGTCTTATCCTTTCTGCGTCTGCTAATAAGCAAGAGCAAATAGAAGGTGTTATTAGTATCTCTGCCCCGTTAAAGTTACAAAACTATGCCATACATCTCGTCCCTACCATTTCCACATTAAATTTAGTTCTGAAAAGGTTTGGTGGTAGTGGCTGGGAACTGATTGACCATCGCCCTGAAAATCCACAAATCAATTATCAGAAAAATTCCCTAAAAGCCTTGCAGCAACTTCGACTGCTTATGGAAAAAACAGAAGAACTTCTACCACGCGTAACTGTCCCTGCTCTTATTCTACAGGGCTCTAACGATACTACTGTGAATCCTGACAGTGCAAACATTATTTTTCAAATGATTAGTTCAGAACAAAAACGACTTATCTTTTTTAATCGTTCGCGTCATGGAATTTTAAATGGACCCGACTCCGAAGAAATCTTTGCCACAGTAAGCAATTTTATCAACGAAATTGCAAAAGAGAAAGTTTGTTAGCCTTTAAGGATTTCCCTCTTTTCCCATTAATAATACAACTTATGATGGTGTTTTGTTTATAATAGATTTATAGTAATTAGTCAACAACTGAAAATTGTTAGTATCTCATTATTTTCTAACAATTTGAATTATCTCCATTAAACATTTAAACATTAGCAAGTAAATGATGGAGGAAGAAAATGAATGAAATAAATAAAGGGATTAGCCCTTTTTATCCTGGACAGCCAGTCCCTATTGAATTATTTGTGGGTCGTCAGAAAGAGATTGATAAAATAGCAAGGGCAATCCGACAGGTAGAATTAGGAAAACCACAATCTATTTTTCTTACAGGAGAATATGGTATTGGCAAGAGTTCACTTGCTCGGTTTATGCGTTATTATGCGGAGAGAAAAAATCACATTTTTGGTATCCATGTTCTTTTAGGTGGTGCAAACTCTTTAGAAGATGTTGCTATTAAAACAGTGGAAGCATTATTTAACACTCCTGCGTATAGACCGACCCTTACAGAAAAATGCGTAATCTTCTATCAAAATATGTGGGGAGACAGGAACTCTTTGGAGTTCAGTTAAATTTTGAAGCATTGAGAGCAGATAGCCCTGATATTTCAAGGGGTTATTTACCTTTTTTACGCCAGATTTTGGAACGACTTAAAGAAGAACAGATAAAGGGGATTATGTTAATCCTTGATGAGATAAATGGAATCACATCCAATCCTGATTTTGCTCACTTTATCAAAGGGTTAGTGGATGAAAATGCTTTAAGCCCAGCCCCATTGCCATTGATGCTACTCCTATCAGGGGTAGAAGAGAGAAGGCGTGAGATGATACAAAATCATCAGCCCGTAGAACGGATTTTTGATATTGTTGAGATAAACCCTATGTCTAAATCCGAAATGCGAGATTTCTTTAATAAAGCCTTCCAATCTCAAAATATAGAAGTGACTGAGGGAGCCTTATCGCTTTTGTGCCACTATTCCGCAGGTTTTCCTAAAATTATGCACATTATCGGAGATGAAACTTTCTGGGCGAATCAAGACAATGTTATTGATAAGTATGATGCTCTGAAAGGAACTATTAGCGCTGCGGAGGATATTGGAAGAAAGTTTGTTGACCAGCAGGTTTTACGAACCTTGCGGAGTAAAGATTATCACTCTATCCTGGATAAGATGAGCAAAATGTCTTTTGATTTGTCATTCAGGAAAATAGACCTTGAAAGAGAACTATCAGATTCGGAAAAGAAAAAATGTAATAATTTTCTTCAAAAGATGAAAAGACTTGGAGTGTTGAGGTCAGGGGACACTCAGGGAGAATATATATTTAATAGCCGATTGGTAAGATTATATATCCTATTAAATTCTATCAAAAAGAATGCTGCCAAATAGAAATTTTCTTATTTCTACATTGTTTTTGAGTAACAGAATGATTCTATAGTGAGGGCAGATGGATTACTTTCTATTCAATTTTTTCTCTTAATATCTATTTACAGAATCTGACATTTAATTTTGTTTTCTCGTGTATAAAATAGTTTGTTTATTCCAATTATATAAGATACACTATATTCATATTACTTTGCTTTTAAAAATAAATTAAAGCATTTTATTCAAACAGGAGAGAAAGAAATGTTTGACTTTATGATGTCTGAGGAACAAATTAAACTTCGCAATGAAACGAGGGAATTTGTGAAATCCATTCCTCGGGAATTGATACTGGACATGGACGCAGAAAAAATACAATTTCCACGAGAGTTTCTACGCGAAGCAGGTAAAAGGAAACTATTAGGTATCCGTATCCCCAGAGAATATGGAGGGCGTGGATTGAAGTGGGTAGACGATATTATTGTAGGGGAAGAAGTTGGAGTTGCAAGTTATTCTCTGGCGTGTTTATGGGGTGTTGGCGGGGACATTGTAGCAGAGGCAATTTTTGAGTTTGGATGTGAAGAATTGAAAAAAGAGGTGGTCGTTCCGCTATTACAAGGTGAAGTATGTGCTGCGGAATGTTTGACTGAGCCTCGTGGAGGTTCAGACTTCTTCGGTGCAACCACAAAGGCACACAAAGTCGGCGGTGACTGGGTTATCACTGGTCAAAAGAGGTTTATTGTTGGTGCGGAAGGGGCAGATTGGTTTATGGTCTATGCGGTTACCAATCCTGAAGGACAGGAACACGAACGGCTCTCATGCTTCATGATTCCACGAACCAAAGGTGTCGAGACAAAATATATCTATGGTCTTATGGGTGTTCGTGGTGGTGGTGCTGGAAGGCTTGTTTTGAATGAGGTTAGAGTGCCTGAACGCTATGCTTTGAACGGTATCAATGGCGGCTTTGATGTGTTTGTCCGCAATATGATACCTGAACGATTAGGCACTTCTGCCATGACGATTGGCTCAGTCCGTCCTGCAATAGAAATTGCAACTCGCTACACATCACGGCGGAAAGCTTTTGGACAACCCATAGCCAACTTCCAGGCAGTCGGCTTCAAAGTAGCGGACAGTGTAATGCTACTTGACGCATCCAGAAGTTTGGTCTACGGCACAGCACGAGCAATTGATTCGGGGAAGGTTCATCATGGACGCATTCGACGCATGATTTCTGAAACGAAAAAGTTTGTAACCGAATCTGCATGGACTATTGCCAATAATTGTATGCAAGTGTTAGGCGGTATCGGCTACACAAATGTATACCCATTAGAACGCATTGTTAGAGACATCCGCTTGTCTATGATTTGGGTCGGCACAAATGAAATCATGGATTTGATTATCCAGCATGAATGGTATAAAGAGTGTCTCCGACCCGAATATGAATCTCAAAGCCGTAATGTAGAGATGGACGCACCTCATGCTGACCAAACAGAAGAAAAATTTCTCGAGTAAGGGAACTTTTTTAGCATTGCTTCTACAAACTAAATAAATGATATAGGGCTCAAAACTTTTGTTAAGATTGTAATTGCCTTCTTACAGCAACACATTAGTAACATTTCTTGATGGGGAATAATATTATAAACTTGTTATATTATATTTTATATATCTTTATAGTTGCAGTGGTTCCATTTCTTTGATGGCTGCGCGAATATCATGCAAGTCTTTGTCTGTAAGACGAACAGAACCAGCACGAGCATTTTCTTCAATTTGCTTTTCGTTTCTTGCACCTACCAGTGCAGTGGTAATACCAGGTTGATGAACTGTCCATGCTATAAATAATTGACCGAGTGTTATGCCATATCCTTCTGCAATGGGTTTTACTCTATCTAACATGTTCAGAATGCGTCTACGATTAACGGGTGAGAACATCGCGTTATCTCTGCGTAAATCACCATGCGGAAATTCTCTATCTAATGTTACTTTGCCTGTAAGTAATCCCTGAGCAATTGGACTATATGCAAGAACGGAAATTTGGTTCTCACGACAGAATGGCAAAAGTTCAGATTCGATATCCCGCTCTAATGCGTTGTATTTAGGTTGAGCACTTTCAATTCTACCTTTTCTTAAACAGGTCTCCATCATTTCTATTGTAAAATTACTGACACCGATATAGCGTATCTTTCCTTCCTTTTGCAATGTTAATAAAGCGTCCATTGTATCTTCCAGTTGGGTCGTTTTATCAGGCCAGTGACACTGGTAAAGGTCAATTACATCTATCTTCAAACGGCGTAGACTGTTCTCGCATTCTTTGCGGATTGAATCGGGACGAAGATTGCGATAAAGTTTTAGAGGATTTCCATTTCGGTCTACTGTATCAAAGAAAAATTCGCCTTCCTCTGTATCCCAGCGTAGTCCACATTTTGTAGCGATGACAAGTTTATCCCTTTTACCTTGAATTGCCTCACCAACTATTGTTTCACTATGCCCAAAGCCATATACCGGTGCAGTATCAATACAAGTTACGCCAAGGTCAATACCTCGTTGAATTGCTCTTCTTGCCTGGTCATCATCTGTTCCACCCCATTGCCAGCCACCAATTGCCCAGGAACCAAATGAGACCACAGGAACTTTAGTATTTGTTTTGCCAAGTGTTCGGTATTCCATAAGTGTATCCTTTTTAAATTTGCCATAATTTTTGACTTATCACATTATATTTATTTTTCTACATCGGGAAGAGAAAATTCAAATTAAGGTTGTAACAAATAAAAGAACAATTTTGTAAAAAATATAGAAAGGTGTGTATGATATTACTGAAACTTTTTTTGAAAAGTTGTGTCATAAAAGGAGAATAAATAGTGAGAGAAGTTCTTATGAGTTTGCCTTTACTTTTTGTAGTTATAACTATATTTTATTTGTCCCTTAAAGCCATTGGTCGTGTCTGGATTAATTATCGGGTTCGAGTAGCGCTTTTAGAGAGGCTAGAAGAATCTCCCGACCTGGTTGAGAAAGTTCCCCAGATTCGCGAATTATTTGAGTCCGAACATGATGAGATTAGTGAGAGCTTCCCTGTGGATTTTGTTGCCACAGGCGTGTTCCTTGTTATTTTTGGACTGATTTGTGTTATTTTCGATTTTCTGCTTGGGACAGGGCAAATTGCTGTGGGCGCTTATTGGGGAGGAGTTATATGTTCTGGGCTGGGATTTATCATCACACTTTTAGGACTATTTCTCCGTTTCCTATCCACTCCATTAAACATATAATTTCACTTTATTACAAAATGGAAATAGGGCAATCGTGCTAATAGTAGCCATAGAGAATGTATTTGTAAATTGTTTCCAATTTTGAAGTTAATGAACACAATTATATACAATTTTCAATGTAGTTTTTCTATTAATAACAATCATAAATAAGGAGTGGCTCTATGTGTGAAATAAGGTATTGGGTATTGTTGACGCCGATATTATGTTTTGGATGTGCCACAGGATTTGTGCCGGGTGCTCCAGAAGGTTGCATTGATGTAATTGCCCATCGTGGAGCAAGTGCTTATGCCCCTGAAAATACAATTGCTGCTTTCAAGAAAGCCATTGAATTAAAAGCACATTGGTTTGAACTTGATGTTCACCTTACAGCGGACAATAAGTTGGCTGTAATTCATGATAATGATTTAAAGAGGATTACAGGTGTTGAGGGGAAGGTAACAGAAAAAAAGTGGGATGAAATAAAAAAATTGGATGCAGGTTCCTGGTTCTCTCCTCAATATAAAGGTGAAAAAATTCCGTCACTAGAAGACGCTTTGAAAGTTGCCAGAGGTAAAATTGGCGTTTATATTGAAGTAAAAAGTAGTGATAATGATGACCCGATTATTCCTTTAATTGTTATGGCTCTCGCAGGTAAAGATAAAATGACACCGGAATTAAAAAAGCAATTGGAAGATGTAATCTACGGCACTAAATCTCGAAATATCACTTTAGCAAGAGAAACAATTAAAACAGTTCGTAAAATAAAAATGGAAAAGCAAGTTGTATTACAGACCTTTTCTCCGGTTATCTGCTTTGTGCTTATCAATGAAGCACCTGATTTGAGAACGGAATTTCTTGGTGAAGAACAGAAAGACCACCCAGAAATGTGGAACTATTATGTAATGTTCGGCAAACTCTTGAATGTAGCAGGTATGAATGTTAATAAAGACCATTTAACAAAAGAACGAATAGACCAATTTCATGCAGACGGGAAAACCGTAGCCGTATGGACGGTTGATGATGAAAATGAGATACGGAAATTTACAAATTGGGGTGTGGATAGCATAATTACAAATAAGCCCGATGTTGCACTTTCTATCCTTCAAGAGATGGGTAAATTGAAATAACAATTTTTATAATTTTCATATCCTAATAAGATTATAAAACACAAAAAATTACAAATTTTTGTTTTCATACTTCACTTATATAAAATGTAGTCGTTTGGATCGGTTAATCCTTTTCAAGAAAGGAGTTTTTCGTGAGTATTGAACTAAAACCATTAGGGTCTGAATACCGAGTTTGGCGATGGAAGATATTAACCTCCACTTATGTCGGGTATATCGGCTATTACCTGACGCGGAAGATATTTACGATATGTAAAACGACTATCGCTGCTGAATTAGGTTGGGAACTGAGCGATACAGCATACATCTGGGCAACATATCTATTCGCATATATGATAGGTCAATTTTTAAATAGTTTTCTAGGCAGAAAATGGGGACCGCGAGTCATTCTGCTCGGAGGTTTAGGGATTTCTATCGTCTGTAATACCATCTTTGGTTTTGCCAATTCGTTTGCTACTTTTATTGTATTCATGTTTATCAATGGATTGGCGCAGGCTTCAGGTTGGCCAGGTTGTATCGGTGGCATTTCACGATGGCTGAGAAGTAATGAACGAGGGACAATTATGGGTATATGGACCACGAACCATATCGTTGCAAACATTGTTTATAAATCAATAGGAGGTATGCTTTTAGGAGCGTATGGCTGGCGTTGGGCTTTCTTCGGGATGACTTTCTTAACGCTTTTTATCTGGGCTTTAATGCTATTCTGGCAAAAGGACCGTCCAGAAGATGTAGGATTAGAACCTATTATTGACAAGGAGAATGATTACGGACAGGCAATAAAAGCGTCTCAAGAAGACCATATCTCATTCTCAGAATATTTACGTGTAGCTTTCAATCCATTAATTTTTATTATGGGGGTCGCATATTTTGCTGTAAAGTTTTTGCGATATGCTCTGGATTCATGGCTTCCCTCTTTTTTGAATATTCAAGGTCTGCCTGTGGACCAGGCAAGTTATTACTCTATGATATTTGATATTACAGGTCTGGTGGGAACTATCTTTGCAGGATATATCCTTGACCACTGGTTCAAAGGAAATTGGGCAGCAGTTTGTTTCGTGTTTGGTGTAGGAACTATTCTGGGATATATTGCTGTAATTTATGCAGGAGTTAATCCAATCGTAATTGCGATTTGCTTTGGACTTGTCGGTTTCATGGTTTATGGACCGGATAGTTTACTTACAGGTGCAGCGGCAATAGCAGTGGCAGGCGAGGCTAATGGTGTCGCTGTTACTGGGATTATTAACGGCATCGGCAGTATAGGACCAGTGATTCAGGAATTGGTCATTGGGCAATTTATGAAAACCAGCGACCCCATGGTGGGCATTGCAAGAACAAATAGGCTTGGATTATTTATGAGTATTGCATTAGCACTGTCCACAGCATTCCTTACATGGTATTTATACCGTGTCCATAAAAATAATGAAGCAAAAAACAATTAGAAGTTTAGTGAACCCAAAAAATAAATATCTTATACCTGACTGAAAATTCATAAAAGACATGGTAAACCCTATTCTTATTTTTGCACCCAATTGGATTGGCGACGCAGTAATGGCTACGCCTTTATTCCGTGTAATAAAAAATCACTACCCTGATGTTCCTCTACATGTAGTTGCCAAAAAATCTATATGTGAACTACTTAACGGATTAACCTATATTGATGAATATTTTCCTTTACCCAATAAGCCATCCCAACAAATTCCATTCGCCATAAAATTGCGAAAAAATAATTACTCCATTAGTTTCATTTTGCCACATTCCTTCCGTTCAGCATTCCTATCCTTTCTGATTGGAGCACATATACGGATTGGCTATGATTGCAATTCTCGCCGTTTCTTGCTAACCCATGCCATATCTTTCAAACGAGATGAAAAAGGGAATCGTAAAATCCAATATATGACTTATGAATATCTGAAATTGTGCGAACCGTTAAACATTATGACTGACGACAAAGGATTAGAATTAGCAGTTCCTGTAGATGAAGAATTAGCATGGCGACAGGTGTTAGAAGCAGAAAACATTAAAGGACCGCTTGTGGGCATTGCTCCTGGTGCTTCATTCGGACCCAGTAAACGATGGGATATAGAACGCTTTGCAAAAGTGGCTACGGAATTGCATAAACGGTATCATGCTATTCCTATACTTATTACAGGACCCGACGAACAGGAACTCAAAGACAACTTTGAAAAATATTGCGAAACAAAGTTTTTAGACCCATCAAAAACAAATCATAGCCTTTCCCGACTAAAAGCCGTGATTAAAAGTCTGGATTTACTTATATGTAATGATAGTGGACCTCGTCATATTGCCATTGCGTTTGGGGTGCCAGTGATATGTATCATGGGACCGACAAAGCCAGAATACACAGAAAGCCCATGGGAACGAGGGATAGTCCTTCGTGTTCCCGTGGAATGTGGTCCATGTCAATTACCTGAGTGTCCAACCGACCATCGTTGTATGAAACTGATTACCCCTGAGATGGTCCTATCATATACAGAACAATACCTTCATCAAGCACAATCGAATAATAATTTTATAAACATTTGAAAAATAAAATTTCATTTTTAATTTTTTAAATAATTTACCGCAGAAAAAAATTATCATTTCAATAAGGTCTATCATTTAAGAAAGACCATTACCATTTGAAAATGATTCTTTACCGTATAGGACGAATTTACCATTCAGGTGAGGTTTATTAAAATATTATATCTTTATAATTTTTTATCATTTGATTAAACTGATTAATTACTGTCTGATAAAAACAAGGCAATTCTTCCATAATTTCGACAATGATATGGTTTGACAAAAATAAGGAATAATAATGTTTCTATCCACAATAAATTGTGCAGGAAAATCATCAAATAAAATTAATAAACAAATAATGAAGGGACTAATATCCAATGAACTACTGAAACACCTGGCTCTTGTGACTCTAAGCAAACAACACCACCTTTCTGAAATGCTATTATCTCTTTATTTTCGTTTTCGCACAGCAATAGACCTGCTAACCGTGATAAATGAGGTAAATGTCCCACAAGCATAATGCTTTGTTCTAATGACTTCTGAATCAATTTTATGGTCTTTTTTATTGGTTCATTGGGTTCTAATTCCTTATACTCATTTATTGAACTTGCTTCAATTCCTAAACATGAAGATAATATTTCTGCTGTCTCACGGGCACGCAGTTTTGGACTATGCCAGATAACATCAACTTTGCAATTATGTTCTTGCAAAAACTTGCCCATTGTTTGAACTGTTTCTATACCCTTTTCTGTAAGAGGTCGAGATGAATTTGTTTCTTTATCAATTGCTTCTCCATGTTGAACAAGATAAATAAATTTGCTATCCATTTCTAATTGCCTTTTTATATTTTCAATTACTTTTGCCCACTAAAAAATATATAACAAATCCATTATACAAATATGTTATATTATAGATAAGATTAAAAGAAAATTTTTTTATAATTAGTGTAAAATTAAGTGCTCTCCATGTATAGATATGGCTATTATATAAAGCACAATAATATTTAGTAACTCTAAAGTTGAAATATAAATTTTCGCGTATAAAGTATAGGGACAAATGATACCCAATCCATTAATAGAAATATTTGAAGATTTGAATCTTGTAGAAAAAATTAAAAAGCGATTGTCCTACCTATTCCAAATTGCAGAGTTGGAAAATTCAAGAGCAGGCAAAACTGGGATGGAAGTTGGTTCAGTTCGCGAGAAAATAATAGTAGCATTGCTTATATATAAATTTGGGGAGATAAATGTAGAAACTAAAATTCCTATTACCATGCCAGAAGTAGATGCTAAATTATTTGGTAATCCAATATCAATAAAAACAATTACAGGAAAAAGTATTAGTGGGGTAAAACTTATTTGGACCGTTGACGCTCAGAAAGCAAAAGAGTTTCAAGATAATTACTATCCGCATTATGATATTTTACTTATCCAGATTAATTGGGGTGGTATGGGAGGATTTTATTACATTCCATTAAAGGTTCAAATGGACCTTTTTGATAAAATAGGTAAAGAAAAATATATTAAGATTCCAAAACCAGGAACAAATCCCAGAGGTGTTGAATTTACTAAAGAAGCATTATCAGATTTAATTAAAGATAATATGACCAGAAAAATCCCAATAAATTGGCAAAAAGTGAAGATTGAATTTGACCCATATAAAAGGTGGGTTGAACTGTGGAGTGATGATTAAATGGAAAATAAGTGCAAAAAGAATGGAACAAAAACAAGTGCCTTTGGTTCTCCAGGAAGAATTAATCATGATTCTACTACTTTTTATTCAAGTAGGCTATATGAAGAATTACCGAAAGAAAAAATGGTGGAATATGAAGAAAATTCAATACCTTCTCAGTATTTGAATAAAATCTTTTATAGTTCCAGTGAGAAAATGGAAGAGTTGCCAGACAATAGTGTCCACTTAATGGTTACTTCACCTCCGTATAATGTGGGAAAAGAGTATGATGAAAACCTTACCTTAAATGAATACAGGACATTTCTGAAAAGAGTTTGGAGTGAAGTTAAAAGGGTTCTTGTTCCCGGTGGTAGGGCTTGCATAAATATTGCTAACCTTGGGAGGAAGCCATATATTCCTCTTCATGCTTTTATCGTTGAAGATATGCTTGATTTAGGATTTTTGATGAGAGGCGAAATTATCTGGAATAAGGCGTCAAGCGGTAGCCCTTCTACTGCATGGGGGAGTTGGCTTTCTGCAAAAAATCCAACATTGAGAGATATTCATGAGTATATTTTAGTCTTTTCTAAAGGTATGTTTTCGAGAGAAAACCTTGGTAGAAAAAGCACAATTTCAAAAGAGGAATTTCTTGAATTCACGAAAAGTGTATGGACCTTTTCCGCTGAACCTGCCACAAAAGTAGGTCATCCCGCACCTTTTCCTGTCGAATTACCATATAGATTGATTCAACTTTATACCTTTGAAGGTGAAGTGATATTAGACCCATTTATAGGAAGTGGACAGACGGCTATCTCTGCATTAAAGACAAACCGACACTACATCGGATATGAGATAAATAGAGATTATATAAGATTGGCAGAAAAAAGGATTAAGGAATTTTCTATAAAGTTCAACACTCCACAGTTGTTTGAATTCAAATAGCAAATTGCAATGAAATGGCAATAGATTAAAGATTATGAACAGGTTTAATCACTTGCATACACCTCCGAAGAAAACCATAAAATAGATGTAAACAATTTTAGAAAACAATATTATAGAAAATTATTTCTAATCTATTTTGGGATTACTATACATCATATTATCATTATCATTATCATTATCATTATCATTTACAGCCGCAGTGAGATGTCACCGAGGTCCTGTATTTTTAGGATGGTTTACGCTATTTTGAGGTAATGTGAGTAGATGAAAGACCTTTTCTACCAATGTATCTAATGGAAATGGCTTTTTTAAGAAATCGTCAAATCCATATTCTCTTAACTTTCCGATTTCTTCCTCTTCCAGTAGTCCCGAAATTCCAATGACACGGGCATGCTGTGTTTCTTCTCGACTTTTTAATCGTTCACATACCTTGCGACCATCAATATCAGATAAGTGAATATCCATAATTACCAGATTGGGATTATGTTCCACAATCATAGCACCTGCGTCAAACCCGGTAGAGGCTGTTAATATAATAAGTTCTCTGTCCTTGTTTATATTCCGGGTAATAGCATCTGGGATAATATCCAGATAGAAAGGGTCGTCATCTACAATCAATATTTTCATTTCGTTGGATTCAAGTCGGTCCAATGGAATACCGTGTGCAATCATAAATTTACGCAGGCTCTCATAGGGAATGCGTCTATCCCCACCGGGTCCTAGACGATACCCTTCAATTTGTCCCATATCAAACCACCGCGACACTGTATCTGAGGAAACTCCACAAATGTCGGCTACCTCACCTGTAGTAAATACTCGCCCTCTCATTGCCCTAACTCCATTTTTATATTTTGTTCATACCAGTTTATTGAACACATTCTAAATTATTTATCTCCACTATTAATTATAACTTAATTTTTTAAATAAAAATAAAGTTTTTTATAAACTTTTAACAAACATAGCAGATAAATCATTTATTCAAATTTACCAATTTTGACACACATAAAAGTCCCATTTACACAAATGGTTTTTGTCTACGCGTAAAGTAGACAGATTTAAAATTCTTTTTTGAGCCTCTCTTTTTGATACAATATTTTAAGACACATAAAATACCATGAAATCTAAAATGATACCCAAAGAACTTATAAATATAAAGGCACCCTCACAGGGAAAACCAGCACATTCCCGAAAACATGGGACAGTTCTTATCATTGGTCCGAATACACATTATCTACAAGCAGTTGCAAAATTTATAGAAGGCTGGGGTCATTCAGTTCTCACTTGCACTGTTTCTGAAGAGATATTATCATGCTCCGATAGAACAGTATATGATGCTATTCTACTTGACCTTTCCATAGAATATAAGGGCAACATCAGTCTGGTTTCGTTCCTTAAACAGAAGTTTCCATCCTCAAAATTAATACTTCTTTACGAAATAGAACAAATTGACGAAGCACTTGAAGGGATTCGTATGGGAGCCTATTTTTATTTGCCCAAGAAGTGTGACCCAAGCGATGTTGCTTCTTTAGTTCATAAAGCCATATTGGAACGGTATCGTGAACTTGTTCAAGAATCCGGATTTGAACAGACACTGTTTGAAGAATTGTCAGGCAATAATCCACAGATGCGGAAAATAGTGGAGATTATTAGAAAAGTTGCACCCACAGATAGCACTGTTTTAATTGTAGGTGAAAGTGGCGTTGGAAAAGAAGTTGTTGCACAGATTCTACATCGGCTCAGTCCGAGACAGGACAAACCTTTTATTGCTATTAATTGTTCTGCCTTGCCTGAAAATTTACTCGAGAGTGAACTGTTTGGACATGTCCAGGGTGCTTTTACAGGTGCAGAAAGAGATAAGCGTGGGTTGTTCGCAGAAGCAGATGGTGGAACGGTCTTCTTAGATGAAATTGCAGACATGTCATTATCAAATCAGGCAAAACTCCTTCGTGTATTGCAAAACGGCGAAATTCGTCCGTTGGGCTCGAATACAATACAAAGGGTAAATGTCCGTATCATTTCCGCTACAAACAAAAATTTGCAAGATGCTGTAGAAAACCGAACTTTCCGCGATGATTTGTTCTACCGCCTGAATGTAATTCAGATAAGAATACCACCTCTACGAGAACGAATTGACGCGCTTTCAACGCTGATTCAGCATTTTATTGCACGATACAATCACCGTTTTGGAAAAAATATTCAGGGAATAGACAATAATGCACTTGTTGTGTTGAGAAGTTATCCTTATCCGGGGAATGTCCGAGAATTGGAAAGTATCATTGCCCACGCAGTTATTATGGCAGAGGATTCGATGATTCATCTTCAAGACTTACCTGAAAATGTTCAGCAGGAAAAGTTGCGAATACTTGCCCTGCCCAATGAGAAGAATAACGGCTTGTTACAACTCGCAGAAGTGGAAGCAGCTCATATTCGTCATATACTTGAAAAGGTAAACTACAATCAATCAGAGGCAGCAAAGATTTTGGGCATATCTCGTTCTACCCTTTGGCGTAAGATGAAAGAATATAACATTCCCATTAATAAATAATAGGGACAATTTAACATTATTATGTAAATGCTTTCTAAATAATAATTATGTATTGCGTGGGTATATCGCCATACGCCCCTACATTGTAAAAGACTGCATATTGTATTTAACAAAAACTTAAAGTTTTTATATAAACTTTTTACGGACAACAGTAAAGCCACATATAGATTTTTTACTGCTTTTTGTGTCAAATAAATTACTTTTTCAGAGGCTTTCATAAAATATAATTTTTTGTCAGCATTCTATAATTATAAATTTGCTACCCTGGCAAATGAATTACATTACTGATTTTTGTTTGTATTCTCTTCCGTAGGTTCAACCGGCTGGATAGGCTTCTCTGCTGTTTCATCTGGAAGTGGTTGAGATGAAGTCACTGCAGGCTCATTTGACTGGATAGGTTTTTCGATTGCTTCTTCTGGAGACGATTGAGGTAAAGTTACTACTGACTCATCTGGCTGAGTTGGTTTCTCTGTTGTTTCATCCTCAGGGGGAGTATGCGGCAGAGCCACCACAGGTTCATCATTAGAATAATCATATTCTATTTTCAAATTAGACTTTTCAATAATACCTTTTACATCGTTCATAAATGATTCTGGGGTTCGATATGCCTTTCTGAGTAGTACTTTTTGTTTCCCTTTACTCTTCTCACCTTCAAGCAATTGAGGCAATTCTGAAAGGTCTACCTTATGTCCGCCCATAAATACACTTCCGTTATTTCCAACCGAAATTCGTATTTCTGATTTTTTGTCAGGATACGCTTGTTCATGAAGTCTACCAAAAGTGCTACGCGATTCATACCGCATATCCTCAGAGATTTTGTCCTCTGCACGGGTAAGCATTTCTGCCTCGGGATGGGTAAATTCATCTACAATCGTTATAGTAATGAAGATTAGCAAATTATCATTTCCAGTTGTTCGCGATGGGTTACGAAATATCTTTCCGAGAAGTGGTATATCTCCGAGTAACGGAGTTTTTGTTACAAGTCTTGCACTTCTACTTCTCCGTAAACCACCTAAAACCACAGTTTCGCCACTATGCACACGAAGTTGTGTCTCTGCATGACGAAGCGTCTTTTCTGGAACAGTAGAGGTCTGGTCGTAGGCTTTTATCTCTCGCATCGTGTAAGAACTATCTTCTGCACTAATATCGAGCAAAATATTGTTCTCTTCCGTAATACGCGGAACAACTGATAAAATTGTGCCAACATCAACAAACTCAACACGGTTATATCCTCCTCCATAATATCCGCCATAATAACCGCCATAGTAAGGATTGTTGTAATAAGGATTTGTTCCTGATTCGCTTCCGGATTGGTAATAATATGAGGGTGTATAACCTGCTGTTCCTGAAATATAAGGAACACGGGTCGCATTTTCAAAAATGGCTTCTTCTCCATCTTGAACCACGACACGAGGCGAGGAAAGAATAGTTGCCTTGTCTTGACTGTCGAGATAGTTTAAAGCAACAGCAAGTCTGTTCCCTAAAAATTGGTCAATAACAGGTTTCCCTTGAATCGTCTGAAGTTGAGGTCGTGTAATATTTCCACTACTATCCAGAGTCAACCCTCCGTAACGGGGAATTGTTGAAGGCACCTGTCCTATACTCATGGACTCACCACTTCCCGGAGCAGTTGCAATATCTTTAACACCGGAGCCGCCATGAATAACAATTGGAACATTTCCAGAGGTGCCGTAATACGACCAGTTGATACCTAATGAGCGTTCTAGTTTTGTATTCATCTCTACAATGAATGCTTCAATTAACACTTGTTTACGTTTGATATCCCATGTCTTGATTAACTCATCAATTTCTTGGATACGACTGGGTAGAGCCGTTACTGTAATCTGATGTGTCATTTCATTTACAACAATTTCACCCATATCAGTAGGAACAAGATTTTCAAGTTGGTCTGCAATAAAATCAATATCAGCATACTTGATTATCCATGTCCGCGTTTCAAGTCTTATATCCAGTGTATTAATAAACTCTTCAATGCGGTCTAAGCGTGATGGTAAATCTGTTACAACAATGGCATTTGTCCTTGTGTCAACTTGAACCACACCTCGTTGAGAAATCATGGACTCTAACGATTCGGCTATATTTTCCACATCCACATACTGAGAAGTAAAAGTCCTCGTCTCCATCGGGATATCAAGTTGAGTAACAACATCTTCCATTTTCTCCAATATAGATGGTGTATCCCACACGAAGATTTGACTGCTCCGTGTGTCTACCAAAAGGCTACCATTTGGCGATAGCATAGAAGATAAAACTGATTCCACATCAGATACTTCTGCATGTTTAACAATAAAATCTCTCTTTTCCAGAGGTATATCTAATTCCTCAACCGTTTTTTTCATCTGATTCAGATTATCTTCAATATCCCAGACATAGATAATTCCTGTCCTTGTATCTGTAATCATTTTTCCTATGCCCGAAAGAAGGGATGACACAATGGCTTCCATGTATGATATATCTGCATATTTAATTTTAAATTCACACGGTTTCAAATCTCCAAAGGTCTTTATTAACCACTCTTCTTTCGTAAAAACACGCAGAAAATTTGTATCTTTGTCAAACTCGTAAAATATATCATGAAACTTTAAAACTTCTAATGCTTCCTTAGGTTTTTTTTCTACAAGCCAGAAACTCATCTGTATCTCTTTTGCCTGTTCAGAAACAATAATGTTCCAGTTTGTAGCCAGGTGAATGGCTTCTAAAAATTCTCCAACTGACATTGGACCTGGCAAGGTAAGCGGCTCTCCGACATCTGGTACATCAGCATATTCCAGTTTTCTACTAAATAAAATATCAAAGAAACCCGGGGCTGCTGCTCCTTGTTGTGTAGTAATCCCAGCCCCTTGACCAATAGTAGATAGTAAACCTTTTAAACCTGGAGCAGAGGTTCCTGCTCCCGTCGTTTGTCCTCCACCCGAAACCATAGATGGCAAGCGTGGTCCCGGTGGAACAGGAGCACCAGGAACACCCGCAGTCCCTGTCGTTGTTGCGGTAGGGGTAGTAGTTGTTGGCGTCTTTGCACCTTCTGATTTACCAGTAGTTCGAGTTATGGTTCTTGTTCCTGATGGCTTTTCACTTTTGGATTCTGCTCCTTCTTTCGGTTTTTCTTCCTTTGGCTTTTCTTCCTTTGGCTTTGCTTCAGGCTTCTTCTCAGTTGCCGCTGGCTCTTTAGTCTGACTTGTGCTTCTGCCCCTTAAAGAAGTCCCCTGACCCAAACTATCTCTACCATAAGTAGAATTTTGGTCATCAAGTCTAAACCTTGTTGATTGACCACGCACAGAAGAAGAACTTCTTGAAGTACCAGTTGAAGGACGAGTTACGGGACTTGTCGGTGATTGCTGTGAGAATGAATAAGGAATAGGAACAAGAAATAAAAATATAAGACCACAGAGAATAATTTGTTTTAAAAAAATATACCAATTAGTCTTTTTATTGCCATATAGAGTTTTCATTGACTCATCAAAAATCCTATTTGCACTCATTGTTGAGAACCTTGATTTTTTTCTGTTTTTTTATTTCGCTATGTATGATACACAGAGTAAACATAGATACACAAGATACATTATTCTCTATTCATGGTGTAAGGAATTTCTTGTTTCCCTTCTTCCCAATAATAAACAAGTGTTACTGTGTTACGGTCGAAGGATTGAACTTTGCAATTTTTAATAACAGTATCACCAACACCAACTAATTTTCCACGCGGTTCTTCTGGTGTAAATATCTTTATCTTTTGTCCAATCTGCTGTCGGGAAGCCTTAATCCCTTGTAGTAATTGAGCCACATCTGGTTTTTTTGGTGGAGGTGGAGGCGGCGGAGGAGGCGGCGGAGGAGGCGGGACTAAAGGTTTCCATAATTCTCCTCTATCTATAATTTTTTTACCCCATTCATCAATAATATCTATATTAGAAGATTCATACATCCGACTCGTGGAAGGCACTGCTTCCAAATCTCTACTAAGGGTTTCTCTCCGTACTGTGGTCGGGTCAAATAAAAAAATCAGGATTATCTGAGATATGACAAAAAGGATAAGAATTCCTAATATGCATTCAAACCAAAACCATATCCTTTCCGAGTCTATAGATTTCATTATCCTACTTTCACTAATTTTCCATTATAAATGTATATTTTACTTCCATTTCCTTGAATAACTAAATGTGGTATTCGTACCCGTAATCGCTCCTGCTTTGAATCTGGCAAAGACATACTTAATTTATAATGGTAAATCTTACCATCATTTTTCAAGACTTCTTTGCCATCAAAACGGATATTATCAGGTGAAGATACCTGTATATAACCATTGGCTTTCGTTCCTATTTCAATTTCAAGAGTCCATTTATCTCCTGGTGAAAAGGAACGAACATACGATAGTTCCATCGTGTCTTGTGTCGCTTCTGCTATGAGACAATTCACTTTTTTTTGTGCGTCCTCCTGAACCTGCAATACACCACCTACACAGTTCCAATCCACCGGGTCAAGACTTAAATTAATCATAGATGAATACTCAGAACCTTCTACTGGCATACCTGCTGTAATAATCCGGGTTATATCCATATCCGCACTTACCTTTTCTTCTAATGGATGTCGTCTTAAATCAATGTTATCAATTCGCAATGATTGTGGACTACTTTGAAGTCGTTGTAAGAACTGTATCATTGAAGAAAAAGTTGAAGGTGGTAATTTCACATTTATGGTGTATTCTCGGTAGTTTTTATCTGTTGTTCTTAAAATTCCCTGTTGCAGAGATGGAATTTCAACCAGAGCCCCTGTGTCTGTTAATGTTTTTATTGGAATTCCTTCTTCATTTAACTCCGGCGGATACTTCTGGGCGAGGCGATACAATTCTTGACGCAGTCTATCATGAATTTCTGCCTCTGTCCATTTGCTTGAATGTTGACGAGCCACCTGAGCATATTCCGATTCTACACTCTGTTTCAAAGCCAACTGGTGGGTATAATTGATGAGGTCTTCCTGTAAACGGTCGAGAGTATTCTCTAATTCACTGATGTATCCCATAGTAGAACGATATATCAGATTAAGCAAAAAGAGAATCCCTACAACCAGAACAGCAAGGATAAGCCTCCGTTCTCGAAGTGAAAATCTTTTCCAATAATTATGGATTTGAAGTAGTATCTGAACCACTTACTTCTTCCTCTTCAATAAAGGGTATGGATATCTGATAATCAAAAATTATTTCATTCTGCTCACGCGTCTGCTGTTCATAAACGCTTCTTGCCTGTTGAAAAGCATTTAAAGCACTGGCTGTTGCCTGCCGTCTTAAATTTTCAGCGAAAGTATGGATAATGTCTATTGTTTTGGCTCTGCCCCAAATATTAATTCCTTCCAATCGCCGATAACTAACCATATTTATATTCAATCGCGGAGGTGCTGCCTCAGTAATTCGTGCAAGATAATCTAGGACAGAACCACTTTTTGCAACTTCTCGCCGTAAGATTTGAAGTTGCTGTCGTTTCTCTGCCACGCCGCGTGCATTAGGTTCTAATTCTGCGACTTGCTGTTCTAATTCACGAACTAATTGCTGCCGCTGATGCACACTCTCCACAAACAGGCATATCAGTGCTAATATTAAAAGTAAAATCAACACTGCACATCGCTTGATATGTGTAGCAAGTTGTCGAACTTTATGAGTTTCAAGCAACTTTTCAGGTAAAAGATTTAACGAAAATGGTTCGCCTTGCGATAAGGATATTCCTATCCCAAATAATGGCACAGAAATAGGAGGTTTAATTGCTTCTGCTGTTTGAACATCCTTGAAATCATTCAAAGAAATAAAAGCACAGGGAATATCCAGAAACTTTTCTAAATCATCTTTTAATTTCGCGTTTACATTAAAATCGGAACTAATGTAAATAGTATCAATATCAATTTCTGTCTCTGTCTCTCGTTGATAAGTATTTAAGGAAGTCCTTATTTCTCTTAGAATTTCATGTGTTAAATCAGTGGATATTTCCTCTTGACCTTTTTCTGGACTTTGTGCTGGTTCTACTGTTTCCAGAGAGGTACGGAACGGGTCTAATACCGTCTCAATCTCCGGAGGTTCAGGCTGCATAGGTTTTGGACTAATTGCATTTGCAGTAGTTTCGCCAACTTCCCAGGTAGTTCGCACACCTCTTGAAAATTGCAAAGTATTATTGTTAAAAATAGCAACTTCGATACCCCCAAGTGCCAGATGAACAAAGCCGATATATCCTGTTCGCTTCGTTTTTGCCTTTATAATTTCGGACATAGTATTCACGATTAAGCCTGTGCTTACCAGAATACCTGAGGGTTCCCATCCCATTTCTTGCAAGGCATTAATCTTTTCCTGTATCAGGTCACGATGTGCTATGGCTACAAAAACTCTACTCTCAGAATTAGGCAGTTTCTCTAATATACATTGAGATACCTGAATCTCCTCCAATGAATATGGGACAAATTCTTCTGCGCTTAATGCAACCATATTCTTAATCTCGTTTATATCGTGAGAAGGCAGGGTAATTATGCGAGAGGTAATCTCATGTCTGGGTAGAACAAAATAGCACGGTTCGTTTAGCCATTTCTTTTCTCTCGCTTTTTGTTTCAGTTGAGAAAGAGACACTTGAGAAGAGGAATTCAGGTCAAAGTTCGTTTCAAAATCCAGCACTTCCCAACCTTTTCGGGTTTTATGTATCCGAAGCAGTGTGTAATATTCCCCTTCGACGGTTATCAGGTTGTATTTATTTCCTTTATAATCCAAAAGTCTCCTCCTGCCAACGAATTAAGTTTGCATTAGAACCTTCAATATACACAACGGCTGTGCATGCCATCCTTATTCTACCATTTCTCAATGTTGCATATCCTTTTATCCGATAGCATGTCGAAGTAAATATACAATACTGTTTAATGACATCCACAGGGTCTCCTGAGAGTCCTGTTTTATCCATTAGTTCCTCGACATTCTTAAAACCTTTGTCATCACTTGTCCCGAGTTCGCCATCAGCACCTGCCCTGTAGCCCAGAATTGTTCCAATGGCACGGTCGCTCAACTTTGGAATACATCTCAATACTTGTTCAGAAGCAGTATTCAAGTTAATCTTGCCACAACCGTGAACAGTAAACATATCTTTAAGGGCAGGATTACGCTTTGTGCCGAACCAGTCATCATCTTTCACACCCCTTAAATAACGCAACTCCTCTTCTACCTGGAATGGGGATATACCCTCATCCTGATGAACTGCCTCTGTCCTTCGTTTAACAATCTGACGAATCACACTCCGATTAATTCCCTTAACCTCTTCAAGAACCTCTTTTGAAGTAGAATTTAAATTTATTTTACTTTCCTCATCTGTAATCGCATAAAATACATCGTCTTCACTCTGGTCGCCGGTCCAGTCTAACATTTTTAGGTCTTTTATTAAACTTCTGGGTCGTGCCCAAAGTTGACCAAGATGGGTCCCCCCCATGCCTTCTGGTGTTGCTGCATCTACTACCGCTTTGTTCCGCAATTCGAGGATACCCCGTTGAACAGCAGCATGTGCTAATAAACGAGCCTCGCTCACATCTAAACTATAAGCAGCGGCTCGGCGGTCTAACATTACACGCCTGCCAAAGCCCAATATCACAAAACTTAGCAAAGTAATCATCCAGAGGACGGATACGAGAATAAAACCTTTCTTCATAACTCATCCTTTAGCAATTTCTGGATTTGTTTATCAGTTAGATGTGCCGATGGTGCTCGAATAGGAAAGGTCTCCTTAAATTCCATTTTCCCATCAGGTTGGTCAGGATCATAAAGAACCATTTTAATCTCAATCCCTTGCGGTAGCCACCAACAAAGTTTATGCTTTTGTGCATAAACAGGTTCAACAGGTTTGGGCGGCTCTTTCGGGTTCCGTTTATCATCATAAGGGACCCAGATATATGCTATTTCAAACCCTCTTACATCCCCTACAAGGGTAATCTTTTTCTTCTTTGTTATTTTCACACGCGAACGGTCTATTTCACGATTGGCAGGTGGCATTTTGGGTAATGCTGTTTCAACCAATGCCTCTTCTCGCTCCAATCGTTTCTGCCCTCGATTATATTTATACTCAATCCGCATAAGATGACCCCCTTCGCCTGTATCTTTGTTGAATGGCTCGGTAATCGAGAATAAGGTCATTTGTTGGTCATCACCTTCAAACAGATGTCCCGCTGAAGCAATAAGATTATTTATATCACGAGATATCAAACTCATGACCAGACGAGCGTCCTGTTGTGGATTGACACCTGATTCTAATCGTTTCCATGTCAGAATTGAGGAGTGGAATAGAATATATACAGAAGAAAGGACAATGCTCAACAGAGTAGTAGCGACCAGAAGTTCCATTAGAGTAAATCCATATCTATATTTGCAAGGATAATACATATTTGTCATCGCTGCGACTCTTCGGGTGTCCATAATTTCTCCGGTTGAAACGAGTTTTGGGCATGCACCTCAAATTTCATGCCTGCCCTTTGCCATCGTATCCAGATGTCTACCTTCGCTATATAATCGTGAAACATTTTTATCAAATTCTCACGAAGTTCAGGAGGTATTTCAGGGGGCAATTCTGGTTTAGGTATCGAGATTCTACTAATTTTCCACTCATAAGAAAATCGGTCATTCGGCTCTGGAAAAGACCCTGATTTTTCTGTCTCTTCATATTGCGGTTGAAGTTCAATTTCAGAATTTATCTGCTCTAATAAAAATCTTGCTGTGGTATAGTCATTAGCCTGTCCCCTGGTCAATATGGCTTGCCGTAAGGCAGATTGAAAAGTTAAGCCTGCAATACTTAGCAGTGCCATAGAAAATACGGCTTCAAATAAAATATAACCCACGGTTGAATAAACTCGCTTCATTTAATCTCAAATCTCCCTAATGCACCTGACCATTTGATTAAAATTTGCCGTTGTCCCCGGATTTGCGATTGTAATTCAATTTGTCCCGGGTCAGAAGCACCATTCGGATAGCATGAGATATAACGCAAACCTGTTTTTCTGTCCCTACCCGCAGTGATGCGTGAAATATTTAGCGTTTCAGGTATATTCATAGCACCACCACCATCTGCCTCAGCCACAGGCTCAAATTCTTTATCCCCTTCTAATGTCTGACTCTTTAATCGAAGTAGCCGAAACTCACCTTTTTCATCATCAATAGTTACTCGAAACTCTCGCGATTCTGCTATGGCTTTTTCCTGAGCATAGCGAATGATTGAGGTTATATCCTGAGTGGTATTTCTTATCCGCAGAGAATACATCGTGCGATTGTAAATTGGGATAACCATACCTGTCAAAATAGAAATAATCGCCACCACCACTACTAATTCAAGAAGGGTGAATCCATACGCTATCTCTTTTTTGTAATCTGGAATAATCACACGCTTTTAATTCAATAAATATCTAATCAGTTTGATGTAAGACTTGTTTTTGACGAACTTGTAACATCATCTTCATTCCCGGGCACACCATCAGGACCTGCGGAAAATATCTGATAATCCGCCTTTAATGGGTCTGTTGCAGGCTTATATATATACGGATTACCCCATGGGTCAGGACGAATCTCACGGACATACCGACGCTCACCACTTACAAGGTCTTCCAGTGTCGCTGGATACTTATCATTGTGGTCTAACGCATACAAATCAACTGCATTGCTATATGTGGCTATATCCCCTTTGGCTGCACGGATTTGCGTTTCACGCACCCTACCACCATAGTTCATAACCACCATGCCAGCAAGGATGCCAATAATAATTGTTACAAGGATAAGTTCAATTAGTGTAAAACCTGAATTTCGAGTCTTCATACTAAAACCCTTCTTATTTATAAGTTATTCTATTCCATTGCTATATTATAACGAAAATAATAGTTTTATTTGAGGACAATAGAATCCTTTCGCAATTAATTTAAAAAATGAAATATAATACAAAAGGATGTATACCTTTATATTTTATAATAACATTCAACTCAAAAATTAGAAGGTTGTATTTCTATGGCTACTATCCCTGAATATCGCACAAATCATATAGAAAAATCTTATGAAATTGCCCGTGAAGTTTTTTCAACTTTCAAAATTGATACCAATGAAGTCCTAAAAAAATTGGCAAATATCCCTGTATCCTTACATTGCTGGCAGGGAGATGATGTTAAAGGTTTTGAACATATTGAATCTACTTCCAGTGGAGGAATACAAGCAACAGGAAATTACCCCGGCAGAGCAAGAAACGCAGACGAATTAAGGCAGGACATAGAAAAAGCAATGTCGCTTATCCCCGGTAAACATCGTATCAACTTGCATGCTATATATGCAGAAACACAGGGCAAAACGGTAGAACGCGATTCTTTAACGCCAGAATATTTTTCACGCTGGGCAGATTGGGCAAAGGAAAAGGGATTGGGCGTGGACTTCAATCCAACCTGCTTCGCACATCCATTAGCAGACTCTGGGTTCACTTTATCTCATCAAGACCAGGCTATTCGTAAATTCTGGATACGCCATTGTATTGCCTGCCGTGAAATCGGAGCCTATTTCGGCAAAACCCTTGGGAAAACCTGCGTCACCAACATCTGGATACCGGACGGCTATAAAGATATTCCTGCTGATAGATTAGCACCTCGCCAACGATTAAAGGAATCATTGGACGAGATTTTTGCTGTGAATATAGACGAAACACTGAATAAAGATTCCATAGAAAGCAAACTGTTCGGGATTGGTTCGGAATGCTATGTTGTAGGTTCTCACGAATTTTACATGGGCTATGCTGTGCAAAAGAAGAAAGTCCTCTGCCTGGACATGGGACATTTCCATCCTACCGAATCAATAGCAGACAAACTTTCTGCTGTTTTGCTATATATCCCTGAAGTCTTGCTGCACATTAGCAGAGGAGTTCGCTGGGATAGCGACCATGTGGTTATCATGAACGACGATGTCAATGCCCTTATGGAAGAAGTTGTCCGCCATAATCTATTTAGCCGTGTATACATCGGACTTGATTTCTTCGACGCAAGTATCAACCGCATTTCTGCATGGGTGATAGGCACACGCTCTGTATTAAGGGCACTCCTAAAAGCATTATTAGAACCAACAAATATACTTAAAGAACTGGAAAATCAGACCGATTATTCAGGAAGACTCATGCTTTTAGAAGAAACAAAAAATCTACCGTGGTCTGCTGTCTGGGACTACTATTGCTTGAAAAACAATGTCCCTATCGGTCCTAATTGGTTCAATGAAATCAAAAAATACGAACAAGCCGTCCTCTCCCAAAGAAACCGTTAAAAAGAATACTTTTCCTATTGCTTCTTGCAGATAAAATGCGAATTTTTGATATATAGGCTATGTTTGTTTCTGCATGATTATTAGATATTTGAACCCGCGAAGATAGAAATTATATTGCTTCGCCCTCTTATGCCATAAGAGAGTGTTCGATGTCTGGTTATGCCTTGTTACAACAATTATACCAACAGGCTTAAAATATTTTTCCAACATGGCATAAATCTTAAAACCAACAGGTATAAAACCACTTTTCTTTTTCCAATGGTCGCCAATGAGCCATGCTACATATTTGCCTGGTTTAAGAATACGGTACAACTCTTTTGCAACCTTCTCCAACTCAATAAAAAATTCCTTTTTTTCACAGGAGATACTACCAATGTTATCAGGATGTTGATTGTAATCTATGTTATCCGAATATGGAGAATCTATAAAAATTAAATCTGTAATATCATTATTAAGAGGTAAGTCTCTCGCATCTGCTTGCTGTATATCTCCTCTATAAGGGACTATATCGAAACCTATAACTCTCCTATTTTCTTCCTTACAGACATCTATAGTTGTGCCGCTACCACACATCGGGTCAATTACAAGGTCTCCCTCTTGTGTATATCCTTGAACAAGATTCCATATAACAAATACGGGTGTAACCCCACGATACTTATTATCCCCATGTTGCACATTACCATAATTCTGAGTCGGAAAGTCCCATAATTTATTCTTTTGATGAATACCTAATTCTCTCTCTAATCCAATCCCAATCTGGGTCTCCATCGTCAAAAAATGTCATGAAGTTATCTTTTATCCAATTGTAATAATCATCTTCAATATATCTACAGAAGGTCTCTATAAGAACATTATGCGGAATATCTTTAGGAATTTCAATTCCACTCAATTCTTCACTTAAATATTCTCTTATAACTTCTCTGTCAATCATCATGATTAGCCCTCTTTATATGACCATTTATTTTATGTTTATCATAAACATCGAGTATATCCTTGCAAAAATTTATCATCTTTTCATCTTTATTTTTAACAGCATCTTTGTAAAGTTTATTTATAAACCTTTTTCCAAATTCTGTCTGAGAATATGTCTTTTTTAAAAAATTATGTTCAGAGCAAAGAGTTTGTCCATTGTCAATATCATTTGTCCCATTTTCATCAAGGGGTGTTTTATGGTCGGCATGGATTTCAATCCCATCTTCTCTACCTTTTCCACAAAGTATACATTTATATCCATCTCTTTTAAAAATTTCCTCTTTTATATTAGGTGGAAATTCATAAAGTTGCCTATGTTTAACATGCTCCGGGTCATATTTATAAACACCTTTTTTAACTTTTATTAGTATCCCTTCTTGATGAAATTTACGAATTTGTCTCCATGGGTCTCTAGGTTTCTTTCCATAAAGTTCCATATATCTTTTTTCTACATAATCTACCACCGGTCCATGTGTCAAATCCTTTTTTGGATTATTGTAAAAAAACTCCATAATTAGGTCGGCAATCGTAATTTTATCCTCATTCATATTTCCATTTCCTGAGAAGATATTTCAAAAGTAAGTTGGTTTATTTTCCCTTTGTCTATCAATCTTTGTTTGGCTATTTCACAATAATTTTCATCTATTTCTACACCAATTCCCTTTCTTCCAGTAAGTGAACAAGCCATTAATGTTGTTCCACTTCCGAGAAAAGGGTCTAACACTACATCTCCTACAAATGTAAATAACTTAATACATCTTCTTGGAAGTTCTATTGGAAAAGGAGCAGGATGATTTATTCTTCTTTTGCTTTCCCCTACAAATGTCCAAACACCATTAGTCCACTCTATAAATTCTTTCTTCAATATGTCTGATTTTTTACTACCACTTAGTTTTTTCCAATTTTTTTTGTATAAAACAACAATCATCTCAACAGGAGCAATGACATAAGGAGATGAAGCAGAAAGCCATGAACCCCAGGCTGTTCTTCTTGAAATATTTTGTTCGTTCCATACAATTGTAGAGTGATAGTTAAATCCAATTTTTTTAGCAATTGTAACAATATCTGCATAAATACTTTGCTGACCATCTTTATTTTTATCAAGAGGTATATTAAGGCAAAAACGACCATCATCTTTTAATAATTTATATGCTTTCTCCAACCATTTTTGTGTAAATTCAAGATATATATAATATGGCATTTTATCATCATAAGAATTATATTTAACATCCAAATTATAAGGTGGTGAAGTTACAATTAAGTCTATAGATTTATCCTCAATAAGATTAAAGTTCAAAAAGTCATCGTTATATATTTTTATTTCATTTGTTTGGAAGTATGGTATTTCGTTCATAATTATATATCTCCAATTTACTTTCTCCTAAAAAACAGAAAAATCTTCCTTATTACTTCTTTTTCACATTTTATCAAATATATCCCTGGCAATTGAACTTTTTAATCTTTTGTTTTCATATTTTTTATAAGATGTTCCTATAAATTCCCCTTAGGACACATGGAAGTGGTATATCAAAATGATATGAGAAAAACCTTCGAGGTCTTTCAAACCCTCAGTATATTCTGGAAAAACCTCAACTGTTCCATTAATACCCTTAGCGGCTGTGGCTTGTATAGGTGTTCCTTTTGCCTCTCTGAACTGGGAATGAATGATTCCTATTGGCTTATACTTAATCTCATCCATAACTTTTTATCCCCCTGTAATACAATTTGCGATAACTATTTTCTAATAAATGAATTTTTCGAAGTCAATTTAGAGAAATCTCTCTTTTCCCTTTTATCCGCTACAATGTATGCCAGGGCAAAACCATGATAAGTAACAAAGTGTTTAACTTGATAACTCCCAGTCTGTTTCTTTATATATGTATCGTCCTATTATTTGTATTCTTGGTTTAGAATAAGCACTTTTAGGTATCTCAATTCCTTTTAGGCTAAGGTCTGCAATTATCATCATCTCACCCTCTGCCTCACAAAGTTTGTATTTGATACCATCTTTTTTTCTATAACCGTCATTAATTAATCGCATTTCAATGAAGTCTTTATCTTCTACACCAATTATACATGTCCCACCATATTCTTTAACATTTGTTTGTATTAAATCAACCTTATAGTTTACACAATCAGTGTCTGCAGTTTTTTGAAATCCATCAATATCTTCATTATGTGATGGAATAAAAATAAAATTTATACCTTCCCCATCCCTTTGGCGTTGATAAAGGAGATATTTATTACCTGAAGAATCTGAATAATCTAAGCAAACCAGCACTACAAATTTGAATTTATTGTCGTTAGTTCTAAATATTTTAATATCATTACCGGATTTCATTCCTTTACCAGGTTCTACATCACGTTCAAGATATGAAGGACAAATCTTGTAAACAGGATAAACCTCCCCATTTATAATTACCGGACATATATTAAAATTGTCCTGATAATAACTGCCGCCGATTATTATTATGTTATTATAATTCTTCTCCTTTATCTCATTGACGAAATCCTGTGCAAAACTTAGTTCAGGAAAACATATTATATCCACTTTATTTTCTTGAGCAACTTCTAATGCTTTTAATATCTTTTCTTTCACCACTTCTTTATTCTCTAATTGAAATGGAAATTTTTTAGTTAAAGAAAAATCCAATTGAACTATGCAAACTCTTAACCTGTCTTTCGCAAAATCAGGTATTGTAATATATTTTATCTCTGGTGGCTTTTTTATATCAGTAAGTTTACTTGGATAAGGTTCACCTTTAATTTTATCCTTAATTTCTTTAGTTAACACACCATCTAATACAAGTAGGGTATTTAAAAGTTGTAATAGTCCATTTTCTACATCGTTGGGTATCTTGCTAATTTCTACATATTCACTATACTTATTTAGCCTCTGGATAAAATCCACAAGAGAATCTACTGCATTAGCAAGATTATACAAGTTCCATTTTCCAAATATATCTTTAGTTTCCTCCAATTCATTCAAATCTACTTCTTCAAATTGTAGTGCTTTAGAGAGTGCTGTATAACAAACTTTTTTACTAAATAAAAGGCGGATAGCATCTTCTGGCATAGTTTCTTTTCCGAACTCCTCATATATATCCTCTATGCTTTTGGAAATATTACAACTTTTTTCTTTAAGTTTAACCAGACTCCCTGCATTTAGTGAATTAAAAAACTCTTTGTCTAAAGGTTCTAATTTGTTCATCAAATTTGAACTATTTTGAGCCAATACCTCATATTTATATGCTTTGTCAGCGTCTTTTTCTTCTGTCCTTTTTGAAAAAAGTTCTTTTGCTTTCTTAAAGTTAATCGCCGCATCATCATACTTATGTAAACTTAAGAGAGTAGCACCTAAATTCATATATGCCTCTACAAAGTTTGGATTTATCTTTATAGACTCATCATAGCATTTTACTGCCTCGTCATATTTATCGAGATTGATAAGTGCGTTGCCTTTGTTAGACCATGCCTCTGCGAGATTTGGATTTATCTTTATAGCCTTGTCATAGCATTTTATTGCCTCAGCATATTTGCCAAGATAGACAAGTGCGTTGCCTTTGTTAGACCATGCGCTTGCATAATTTGGATCTATCTTTATAGCCTCGTCATAACAATTTATCGCCTCAGAGTATTTGCCAAGATTAGCAAGTGCGTTGCCTTTGTTAGACCATACCTCAGTAAGATTTGGATTTATCTTTATAGCCTCGTCATAACAATTTATCGCCTCAGCATATTTCCAAAGATTGACAAGTGCATTGCCTTTGTTACTCCATGCCTTTGCATAATTTGGATCTATCTTTATAGCCTTGTCATAACAATTTATCGCCTCAGCATATTTCCCAAGATTAACAAGTGTGTTGCCTTTGTTATACCATGCCTTTGCAAGATTTGGATTTAGTTGAATAACTCGGTCAAATATTTTTTCAGCGATGTCGTAAACTCCATCTATTCCAAATAAAGTCCCAATTTTAATTAAAATTTCTACATCATTAGCATCTACAGACATCAGGGCTTCATCTAATTTCCCATCTTTAATAAGTTTGATTATTTTTTCAAACTTCTCATTTTCTTTTTTGTCATTTCTATTCATCATATAATCCTCCAAGAAAATTTCTGTTTAACATTTTGTGGATAAAAGAAGTTGCTAAAGACATTTTAAAAAGCATTTCTACTTTCCCTTTTATATAATGTTATATGACCATTAGGTTTTGAGCAGAGTAAAAATATTCATTTTCTAACCCGTTATTTCATTTCCTATTATATTCAATAGTGATAAAAAGTATTATCTTTATTTTTAGTCATCTCCAATTTAATCATTTGGAAACATTTTAACTCACATTTTAAAAAATATCAAGTTTCTTCACAGGACAAAGTAATTTATTTATCATTTACTCTTCTATAAATAACACTCATTACGGATTGGGTCATATATCCGACTATATAAATATTATATTTTCAGAAAATGAAAACCTGCGTAGGGGTTTGATTTATCAAACCCTCAAATTGCCTCTAATGCTTTAAACTGAATTTTTGTGCACGATGAATCGTGCCCCTACAAAAACATGAAAAATATTAATTTGTGATAGGATTATATGAAGCAATGGAATATCATACAGCCTTATTATAAGTTTATTTCTGAAACGGATAAATAATATAAACTAAATAGATATTTTATTGCCTATCACGATGTCTAAAGATATTTTCCCAAATTTTTAGTGGCAGAAATGCGTTGTAATCATAGTTTTTTAAAGAACCATTTTCCTAAATATTCAAAATCTGTGGACATTTCTTTCCAGATGTGAGGAGCGTTTTCTTTGATGACAAATTCACAGTCCCATTGTTTTGTTTTTAGTTTGTTGTAAAAGTTTTTGGATTGTGAGAAAGGGACAATTGTGTCTTTTGTTCCATGAAACAATATTACAGATGGAGGTGTTTTAATATTGTCGAGAGAATAATGAAAGGGGGATAATTCCTTTAATCTATTTTCTATTTCTTCGGGGGGTATTTGAGTCTCCTCATCTAAAAATGTTTTCTTCCTAATTAATTTATTAAGTATTTTTTTTACATCAGAATTAGTTGTGTGTAATGAGTAGAAAGATAGCAAATCGGTTGGTGCACAGAAAATAGCAGTAGTTCGAACAGTTTCACATAAATATTTTTCTTCTTCTGGTAAACTACTTATGGATTTCTGTTGCTGTAATAGTGCATTGATTGCTAAATGTCCACCAGCGGAGATTCCCATAATTCCCAATTGTTTCTTGTCCACATTAAATTCTTCAGAATGAGATAGGATAAATTGTATACCTGCCTGAACATTTTGAATCATTTGCTTTCCATTAAATACCTGAATTGAGCCCGGCGATAAAGCAAACACACAGAATCCCTGACTGCAAAGGACATCATACACTCCCAGACCTATATGCTGGATAAACTGATGTCTATCGGAAAACCAGCCATTAGAGATTACATCAATGATACCGCAACCGTTTGCAGTTTCCATTGGACTGAATATATCCATAATTAGCCCCACCCCGTAGGCTTCTGCATAAACACGGTGCGGCTGATGTTTAAACAAACCTGCAGTTTTAGGTCGAATTGTTAAACCGCTTGCCGGATTATACAGTTCCTGAACAGGTCTTAAATGAACCGTTATATCTTTTCTGTTGATTTCTCGCATCTCACATATTCTTATTGTTAAACAGGTATGGTGTTATTGTAGAAATAGAATACTATGCAATAAACATATTGTAAGAGAAAGAGGATAAGGTAATAAAATAAAACGATAGATTAGGAGAAAATATATATGGAGATTAGTTTATGCCATATTTTAAGTTTTTGCCTAATGAAGTGAAATTTTTTGATTTGTTTGATAAACAGTGAAAAAGACCCTGTTGCAATTATAAAGTGGAAAGAAATATATGAGTTATTGGAAACAGTTTTAGATGTTTGTGAAGATGTATCCAATATTGTTGTTTCCATTCTTGTTAAACAAGGCTAAATCTGAATGTCTATCTATATTATTCTTTTGATTGCTTTAGCATTGCTGTTTGATTTTCTCAATGGTTTTCATGATGCAGCCAACTCAATTGCTACCGTTGTATCTACACGAGTGCTATCGCCGCGCTACGCCGTAGTGTGGGCTGCTTTTTTTAATTTCGTTGCTTTCTTATTTTTTGGACTACATGTTGCTGGCACTATAGGCAGTGGTATTATTGATGTCTCTATTATAGATAACACCATTATAACATCATATTTTGGTATTCCTGTAAGCACCACACATACTATCACTGGTGCAATTATGGGAGTGGGAACTTTACGACGATTTACTGCTGTCCGATGGGGCATTGCAGGACAAATAATCTGGTCATGGATACTTACAATTCCATTATCGGCATTTATTGCCGCAATAGCATACATTATTGCTGCAAAAATTTAATTACACTTACTTGATAATAACCTTGTTGTATTATTATTCAAACACATTAAATTAATTTATGTTTCTCAATATCTGGCTGTACCAAAAATTAAATATTAAAATAATCTTACCAATTCTTCAAATAGCATTATATATGCTATTTGTTCAATGTAAGTGTAGTATTTTAAAATATTCTAATTCGTCATAATACAAATGGTAATAACAATGTCAACAAGTCTATCATTTTCAATTTGCATATTATCTATATTTTTAGTACAGACTCAATCTCCTTCCAGTGTTAATACTCTTACTTCACCACTGATAGCAGAAATTACCGTTGACCATCCTTTATTCCTTTTTACATGTAAGGTTCAGTCTAATGATGTATCGAAAGTTAAAGCACAATGGGATTCTCTTGATAGTTCCTTAAAACCTTTTTCTGCCTTATGGCTCGAATTTGAACCAGATATTATCCATGACCCAGGCAAACTGGAAGATATATTGGGTTCTATTTTCCAGGAATTTAAATGCCCATTTGTATTGAAAATTCCGAATATTATGGATAAGGAAATTCGTTTAGAAAATAAAGAAATAGAAACATTATTTGCACAATTTCCAAACATGCTTGGTATTTCTATTCATGATTTTACCATGAACTTATACATTTCCAAATTTCATGAAGTTATACCTGATTATTCTTATATTTCATGGCTGTCTCAAATGATACAGGTTCTTGCTTCTTATGGCAGATTTTTATATTTGTGCATGGATTCTATGGAATGGGCTCGATTTCTCTCACATCCATCTGCAGAGCCTTTGTTCAATACTATGAAGGAATACCCTGATTATGTTATTTCTGCTTATCGTTATAATGGAGATAATTCCGTTATTGGTGTAGGAGAAATGTTAGGTTTATACATGACAAATGTTGTGAACCATTGGGGAATTGTTTGTAGTTCTTCATGGTATCATGAAAATTTTCTGGTTGAACCCTGTTTGTTTGGTAAACCACCTGAAGGTGCGATAAGTATTTCAAGTCCACTATATCGTGTAATGATATTGAACGGGGTAATTGGTGGTGCAGTTGTTTATGCGTTTGAAGATGAGAACGCACTCTGGATAGGGAAAGAAAATATCCACTGGGATAAAACAATAAAACAAACACTTAACGAACTCATTACTGTAAATCCTATTCCTCAAAAAAATTTGATACAGCAGCGAATTAATACAGGGTTTAAATTATATCCTGCATTAAATCCTTTCGAGTTTCATAAAAACCTCAAAGAAATAGACCCACAAAGAGATGAAGGTAAAATGCTGCAAGTGATTTATAATGTGTCCTCTCCCGGAAAATTACCTATACTTGTTCCTGAAAATGGAAACTCGTATGTTATTCCTATACTCCCTTCTTTCCTGACCACTGAGCAGGTAAGCATGTTCGCAAATGTTGCGGGGTATAGTCCTACACATCCTGAATGGACATGGTCTCAAGTGTTATCGGATACATCTAAACCTGTGGGAGAAGGAACAGCCTTTATTACAAATGTTGGCAAGTGGGTTTTTGTTCTTAATTCTAACGAATATGAGATTGTTCCACAGACTTATCAACTTCTAAATTTGCCTGCACCTGTCCGAAAGTTCAGTGCAAATCGTGTTGAAGATGGCATAGTCTTGAAATGGCTTTTCAGAGAAGGTGATATTTCCTATCAGGTGTATCGCCGTTTACCTCCTGAAACATCTTTCCAATTGTTAGCAAGAGGCATTGATGCCAGAGAATGGAAAGATAAAACAACATTACCCCAGCAAACAGTGGCTTATTCTATTACAGCCTTAACATCGGAACAGGAACCTTTATCTGGGACAGTGAACTTTGGCGATTATTTAATGTATAACACAGTGGAAAGCCGAATCGTAGAAGAAACAGTGCTTGCACCCGAGACATTCTATTCGGAGAGTGTGCCAATCCTTATTCCGACAGAAATTATAGGGGAAAAGACAGGATGTAAAGACCCAACAGAAGAATTAGAAGCAACACAGAAGGAACAAGCAAATACAATTCTCAAAACAATGGAGTTATTCGAATCAGCAATTATTGGTAAAAATATTGATTCTATTATAAATCTTTTTGACCCAAATTATAAAGATTCACAGGGAAGAGGTGTAGACTATATTCGTGCAGGATTTGAATTGTTCTTTAGTCAATGCGATTATCCGAAGGTAATGTGGCAAGTGCGTCGTTGGCTATTTGAGACCACAGCAGAAAATCAAACACAAATAAAAATGACAATGTTCTTCAAAATCCGTGGCTATAAACTTTCAGACATTTTAGGTATCAAAGGTGATATTCCTATGGAAATATATTCAGATGCAAATGGCGAGACCTCATTTACCTGGGTTTTGCAAGACAACCAGTGGCGAATCAGCCATATCGAACCTTCTGTCATTGAATTAAAGAAACTTGTCTCATCTTTACTCTCTCCTTATCCAACTACCACTCAATAAAACATAATTATCCATTGAAATAAGTGGACAGAGTATTCTACCTACTTGGAGATTTACAGAGTCTACCCCTCATGCTTCACCTGCAAGGGGTTATCCCCCTATTAGAGAGAGGAGTCTCGTGAGAATAAGGTGTTTTACTGCTATTCAAAAAAACAATGGCATAGCATTTTCTAAAAGATAATTTTACTTATTTTACAATTTCTTTTCTATAACAAATTATTATAATGAGACAAAAAGATATTTTTTAGGTATCCTGATAGAAAGATTGAGAATGCTATGCAAAGTGTTCTTTTAAATAAAGTTTCAATAATTCTTTATGCGCTGTGAAAGGAAGTGAGGGTAGTTGGTCATGTTTGAAGAACTTCGCTTCTGACACATCACTTCCTGCTTTAATTTCTCCATCCCATTTTTCAACAACAAAGCCAAGGACTAAAATCGTTCCTACTGTTTTGCTTGATTGAGCAGAAGCACCTAATAATCGTATTTGTTTCACTACAATCCCCGTTTCTTCAAGAAGTTCTCGTGCTGCAGCTTCTTCTACTGTTTCACCAAGTTCCATATATCCGCCGGGCAGTGTCCATTCGCCAAATGCAGGATGGATTGCTCTTTTTGTTAATAAAAGGTCTGTCCCGTTGTTTGATACAAAGCAGCATGTTGTTGGCGTAGGATTGTGATAATAAAATCGGCTACATAAACGACAATAAGGACGCATTTGTTCCCCATCGTTCTTCAGCATAAGTTCCTCGCCACATTCAGCACAGAAACGCCAGGGAAACGGTTCGAAAGAATTTATAGGCATTTAGTATAACCTTTGTTTATAAACAATTTTTTGTGTTTATACTTATATCATATTGTATTTATTCTAAAACATTTTGCTATCGTTATGTGAGTTGCTATCTTTAATAGTAAAGGAGATTACAAATGAAAACTAAATTAAGTGAATTGAAACCGTTGGTATTACTAACACTACTCCTATTGGTCATGTCCTCAATATATTCAGAGTCGCTTGATTGGAAGGTCTTGCCTAAAACAAATATTCCTTTTAGTCCCCCAGAAATGATGAAACAATATTTGAACACAGAAGCGATTGCTCTCTTAAAGTCCCATGAGGAGAACCCTGACCGTTTTCCTGGAAAAGACAATATAGAAATCTATAAGAAGGAAAGAAGGGAACTATATTGGAATTTGTTGGGTGGCAAACCTTCCCTGAGTCCACTTAATCCAGTTATTGTTCGCAAGGGGACAAAGCCTACTTATAGATATGAAGTGCTTTATTATGAAAGTTTACCTAACTTCTTTGTTCCTGCTGTTTTATTTCTCCCACTTACAGAACCGCCTTATCCAGGT